>NZ_DHYX01000105.1:0-5973 GCF_002414285.1 Clostridium sp. UBA5119
TTCTTGAATATATTAAAGTAAATACTGATTTTATAAATACTATATTATAGGAGATATATATGAATGTTAGAAATAATGTTTTTTTTAAAAAAAAGGAATTACACAATTTTTGTATTTATAGATTCATTTTCGGAATTAGTTATAGTCTCATGATTCCTACCATACCACTTTTATTTGACTCAATTGGAATCACTACTCTAGCCATTGGAACGGTAATGTCTTTATATGGAATAAGTAAAACATTAACTCAAATACCTTTTGGAATTATATCTGATATAATTGGTGACAAATTAACACTAATGCTAGCATTAATATTAATGACTTTTATTCCTTTTGCTTATACTTTAACTAATAATCACGTATTAGCTAGTTGTATATATGTAATACAAGGAGCAATACTTGGTATGGCTGCCCCCTCAACTTTTTCCATATTATCAAGATCCTTAGATAGAAGGAAAAGAGGTGAGAGTACAGGATTAGCTTCTGCAGTTTTTACACTTGGTGGTGGAGTTGGTGCAGCCATTGGTGGATATATTGTAGCAAAATTAGTAAGTTATAATATGGTTTTTTATATATCATCAGTTGGAATACTAATTACGTTTATATACGTTGGCTTACAAATAGGTAAAACTAATTTACCACCGGTTAAATTTAGATTTAATACAAATAAAAATAGTAGTAGAATCAAAGCAGTAGCTGAAGAAATAAAAAGATATAATCTTAAATATAAAATTATAGTATTGGGAGCTATTGCATTTTTGGGTGATTTTATATATGGATGTATTGTTGCTCTTTTCCATTTTTATGGACAAGATGTTTTAGGTACATCAACGGTATATACTTCTGCAATAATATCAATTTATTTACTTGTTTTTGGATTAGGAGCACCTATTGCTGGGTGGGTAAGTGATAAAATAGGAAATAGAAGACAGTTATTTATTTCTTTTAATGCTATGAATATCACATTATTAGGATTAGCTTTTACAAGAGATATAATTATTTTTACCATGATAATAATTATGTATTTTTTAGGAGCTACATTCCTAAATGCAGCATTACAAAGTTCACTTTCAGAATTTGGTGATAACCTAAAAATAAAAGGCATTATATTTGGCATTGTTGGAGCATCTGAATCAGTGGGATATTCCCTTGGGCCACTAGTTTCAGCGTGTATATATCAGTTAAATAAGTCGTGGTTGTTTGTTGGGTTATTAGTAGTTTCAATTTTAGTTTCAGTTATTTATTTATTTCTATATAAAAAAGCTCATATATAGCCTTAAGATAAGAGATAAAAATCATTTAAGGGGTATACTATATTTATAATAGCCTATAATATTAGTAAAATATTATAGGAGTTATTTATGGATATTAAAAATAATGTTTTATTTCATAAAAAAGAACTTAGACAGTTTTGTAATTTGAGATTTATTTTTGGTGTTAGCTATAGTTTTATGATTCCAATAATACCGCTTTTCTTTGATTCTATAGGAATTAGTACTGTAATTATTGGTACAGTAATGTCTTTATATGGAGTAAGTAAAGCTTTAGCACAAATACCTTTTGGTATGGCATCTGATGTAATAGGAGATAAGTTATTGTTAATAATAGCTTTAAGCATAATGACTTTTATACCTTTCTTCTATACTATTGCGAATACTCAAATCTTAGCTAGCACTATATACATAGTACAAGGAGCAATACTTGGAATGGCTGCTCCAGCTACGTTTTCAATATTATCTAGGTCGCTAGATGAGGAAAAGAGAGGGGAATGTACAGGGTTAGCATCTGCAGTTTTTACACTTGGTGGTGGAATAGGGGCAGCAGTAGGTGGATTTATTATTTCAAAATATAATAACTACAATATAGTATTTTATATAGCGTCAATCGGAATATTTTTTTCAGTTGTATTTGCAGTTTTAAAAATAAAAAAATCTAGTGGAGTAACAAAAAAAAATAAACCTATGAAGAAAGGCATTAACTTTAATAATAGAGTTAAAGTTATTTTCAATGATATTAGAAAATACAAACTTGGGTGTAAAATTATATTATTAGGATCTATTGCATTTTTAGGAGATTTCATATTTGGATGCATAGTCTGTGTTTTTCCTTTTTATGGTCAACAGGTATTAGGAGCTTCAGTTGGATATACCTCAACAATAATATCACTGTATTTATTTGTATTTGGTTTTGGTGCACCTATAGCTGGTTGGATAAGTGATAAGATAGGGAATAAAAAGCAATTACTTATTTCTTTTATGGTTATGAGTGCAACATTATTAGGGTTATATTTTGTAAGAGGATTAATTGTATTTACTATAATAATTGTAATATACTTCCTGGGAGCTACGTTTTTAAATGCAGCTCTACAAAGTTTGCTTTCAGAATTTGGTGATAATGATAATATAAAAGGAATTGTATTTGGAGTTGTAGGTGCCTTTGAAGCATTTGGATATGCACTTGGCCCAATAATTTCTGCATATATTTATGGATTAAATAAGTCATTATTATTTCTAGGTTTATTAATAGTTTCAATTTTAGTTTCAGTTATTTATTTAATATTATGTAAAAAAGCCTGTATAACATAAAGTAGTTAAGTATATTAATAAAATATTTTATTAGTTACTAAATGAAATATAAGATTTTGAAATTTTCTAAAAGATATTTTTAGAGAATTTTTTCTTTTTTGAGGAATATGTATAAAAAAGGAGAGTTTTTTATTAGTGTATTTAAATTTATATTAATGATAATAAATAAAATTAGGGGAGGTTGAAATGATAAAAGAAATATTTCTATTATATATTGATAGGTGGCAATTTTTCTTAGAGCTAACAATGGAACACTTGAAAATTTCAGGAATATCTATATTAATAGCGGCAGTAATAGGGTTAATATTAGGAGTTTTTATTAGTGAGTATAAAAAGACATCCCCATTTATTCTTGGTATAACAAATTTTGTTTATACAATTCCATCTATATCGCTTCTAGGTTTTTTAATTCCTTTTTCAGGTATTGGAAATGCTACAGCAGTAATAACCCTTACCATTTATGCACTTTTACCAATGGTTAGAAATACATATACAGGGATAGAAAATATAGATCCTTCCATAATTGAGTCTGCAAAAGGAATGGGTAGTACACCTTTTGAAATATTATATAAAATTAAACTTCCTCTTGCTACTGCAGTGATATTATCAGGGATTAGAAATATGATAGTTATGACAATTGCGCTTGCCGGCATTGCTTCATTTATTGGGGCAGGTGGGCTTGGGGTGGCTATTTATAGAGGTATAACTACCAATAATAAAACCATGACTATTGCAGGAAGTTTATTAATAGCTTTACTAGCATTGGTATTTGATTTTATTATTGGAAGTATTGAAAAAAATATTAAAAGAAAATGGAGGGTATTATAATTTATGAAAAATTTAAAAAAATATTGTAAAAAATTTTCTCTATTAGTGTTATTTATTTTCGTAGCTTTTATGGTGGGTTGTTCAAGTAAAAGCAAAACCATTAAGATAGCAACAAAACCAATGACTGAACAATTCATCTTGGGTGAGATAATAGCATTGCTTATCGAAGATAATACTGATTTAAAGACTGAAATTACTAAAGGAGTAGGCGGCGGCACAAGTAATATTCACCCTGCCATTGTAAAGGGTGATTTTGATCTTTACCCAGAATATACTGGAACTGGTTGGAGTTTTGTACTAAAAGAAGAGGAAATTCCGGATGATGAAACTTTATTTAAGGAGCTTAGAGAGAAATATGAAAGTAAGTACAATTTAAAGTGGATTAGTTTATATGGATTTAATAATACCTATGGCTTAGTAATAAGGAAAGATATTGCAGACAAGTATAATATTAAAACTTATTCTGATCTTGGAGCATATTCGCAAGAGCTTATATTTGGAGCTGAATATGATTTTTATGAAAGAGAAGATGGATATGATGCATTATGCTCCACTTATGGATTAAAGTTTAAAAAAGCATTAGATATGGATATTGGTCTTAAATATAAAGCTATAAATTCTAAAGAAATTGATGTAATGAATATATTCACAACAGATGGTCAACTTGCAAATTCAGATATAGTAGTGCTTAAAGATGATAAAAACTTCTACCAAACTTATTATTGCGGAACTGTTGTACGTGAAGAGATCCTTAGGAAACATCCAGAATTGGAAGCAGTTCTAGTGAAAATGGAAAACATATTAACTAATAAAGAAATGTCGGAATTAAATAATAAAGTTGAGGGAAATGGCCTTGACGAAAGAGAAGTGGCAAAAGAATTTCTAATTAATAAAGGATTATTAAAATAATTATATCAGAGGGAGAAATGTATGGAAAAACAAGATGTTATACATTTTGAAAGTGTGTCAAAGGCATATGGCAAAAACTTAATATTAAATGATTTCAATTTAAATATAAGTAAAGGAGAATTTTTAACGATAATAGGTAGTTCAGGTTGTGGTAAAACTACAGTATTAAAACTGATAAATGGTTTACTTACACCAGAGGATGGAAAGATCCATGTAAATGGACAGGATATATCGAGGGTGAATCAAATTGAACTTAGACGAAGAGTTGGGTATGTTATCCAAGGAGTTGGATTATTTCCACATATGAACATAAGGAAAAATATTTCTTATGTACCTAATCTAATAAAGAAAGATGATAAAAGAAAGATAGAGTCCAAAGTTGAAAAGCTAATAAAAGTTGTTGGATTAAGTGAAGATATGTTAGATCGTTATCCAAGTGAACTTTCAGGGGGACAGCGTCAAAGAATTGGTCTTGCAAGAGCTCTAGCTGCGTCACCAGAGATATTACTTATGGATGAACCCTTTGGTGCAGTTGATGAAATAACTAGAAAGTTATTGCAAGAAGAAATCTTACGTATTTATAAAGAGTTTAATGTAACCATTGTATTTATTACTCATGATATCAAAGAAGCATTAAAACTTGGAACTAGAGTGCTTGTTATGGATAATGGGAAAATAATACAAATTGGACCGCCAGCTGAAATAATAGAAAATCCTAAAACTGATTTCGTAAAAAAATTAATTGGTAAAGGATAGATTATTTAATATTAACTTAGAAATAAATATACAATATATAAAAAATTGTAACCACAAAATTTATATGGTGGCAATTTTTTTTTGCATTTTTAATTTGTTTATTTATCACCAATATTCTCTTACAGCATATGATGTATTGAAAGTATTAAATAGATAAACATTATTATATTTTTTCAAAAAGGAGGAGAATCTATGTCCATTAACTTTAAGAAATTTATACCACGCCCAGGCCTTGTAAATAAGCAAGGACGTTTACCTGATCCTTCAGAATTAGTTTGTATTGAAGTTCCTAAAATTTTTGACCAATGTTTAATTAAAAGATGCCTTGTATATGGGGAAGGTCCTGACACCAATACAACAGATTGTGAATTAAGAAGCGACCCACTTATTGATCCCAAGAGATACATTGGAAGTAGAGATTTCGATGTGACACTGATTTCTGTAGATAAGATTCCAGTTAAAGGGAAATGTGGCTTCAAAAAAATAGTTCTTAATTATGTGATTTCTTTCTGTGCTGATTACATTGATTGTAATGGTATTACCAAAAGTGAACTATATGAAATTAATAGAACTGATGTAATTGGGAAGTTCTACTGCCCTGATTCNNGTTCAACAAGCTGAAGATTTAGATTCCAATATTATTAAACTTGAGATGGTTGCTGAAGCTCTAGACGGTGAGTTACTACAAGATCTAAATGGAGATGATGTTTTAGATATTACTTTAGGTTACTACATTATTGTAAAATGCGAGCTTATTGTACAATTACTTATACCTGCGTATGACTACTGTCCAGTTCCTAAAGAGTTATGCGAAGAAGAGCCAGAAGAAGACCCATGTGAGATATTTGACAGAGCTCCAGTTCCTAAGTTCTATCCAGATCAAAACTTAGATCCA
>NZ_DHYX01000069.1:0-25408 GCF_002414285.1 Clostridium sp. UBA5119
TAAATCTTCAGCTTGTTGAACAGGTACAAAACTAGCTGAAATTTGAGCTATGGAATCAGGACAGTAGAACTTTCCAATTATATCTGTCCTATTAATTTCATATAATTCACTTTTGTTTACACCATTACAATCAATATAATCAGCACAGAAAGAAATCACATAATTTAGGACTATTTTCTTAAATCCTGGTTTTCCTTTAATAGGAATTTTATCTACGGAAAGTAGTTCTACGTTGAAGTCTCTACTACCAATATATCTCTTAGGCTCAATAAGTGGGTCACTTCTCAATTGATTATCTGTTGTATTTGTGTCTGGGCCTTCACCGTATACAAGACATCTTTTAATTAAGCATTGATCAAAAATTTTAGGAACTTCAATGCAAACTAATTCTGAAGGATCAGGTAAACGCCCTTGTTTATTTACAAGACCAGGACGTGGCACAAATTTCTTGAAGTTAATGGACATAAATTCTCCTCCTCTTGAAAAATTATGATAAATAAAAATTTATTTAATACTTACAATACATCATATGTCAGAATATTAAAGTGGTGATATTAAAAAGGCAAGTTAATAAATTTTTTGTTCTATAGAAGTGCATAATAAATTTTTATTTAAATATAATTTTATAAAGGGGGGAGTAAGTATGAATGGTGTATATCCTTGGATATATGGGGACTGTAAAGATAACATATGGAAGTTTTCACTAAACGATAATAAAGAATTATGCTATAGAATTATGTACAGTGAAGGAAAATGGACTAAAGAAACTCTAATTGATGTAGAAGTGCTAGGGTTTGATGTTTATATTAGTGGAGATGAGATAATACATGTGGTATACAGCAATACTAAAGGTGAGCTGAGATATTGCACTATGAAAGATAAACGATGGTTGGGAAAGGTACTTTACCAAGTGGAAAGTAATGAATTTGAAATACAAAATTTAAAAGTTGAAATTGTAGAAGAGGAGATGCATATCTTTTATTTACTTGTAGGTAATGATGGTAGTGACCATGGCGTATTAATGCATTGTATATGGAACGGAAAAGAAACTAAAACTACTACAATACAAGACATTATATTGATACCTAATTTAAAAGAATACTATTCAATACATGTAAATAAAAAAAGAAATATTTATGCATTTTTTATTACAGATGAAGGTGATGAAGTTTCTTTAAACTATTGTAACTTTGAAAATAATAGGTGGTCGTCTGTGAGAAGGCTTTATGGTATCCAAGGAGAGGATATAGGTTTTGAAGTTCTAATGGTTCAGCAAGAGATTCATATACTAAATAAATCTAGAGAAGACTCTATATATTTTCTTGATCATGTTTCTATAGATATTATTGGAAGTTTAAAAGAATTTAGAGTTCATGAAAGTAGAAAGGAACTAAATGAACCTATATTATTTACTGAAAGTAATAAATTATATTCTTGTTGGCTAGAACAAGGTAAGATTTTCTATTCAGCTTTTGATGGCGAAAAATGGGTCGGTCAAGTCTATTTTGATAGAGGAAATGAACTTACAGTAGAAAGATATAATTGTTTTATTTATATAGATAAAGATAGTGATACAAAAGTAAGAAAAATTTACGGAACTAGGGGATTAGATCTGTATTTGTTTGATCCTAGTGAATTTATAGTAAATATAAAAGATTCATTAGAATCTAAAGGAGGTAAAGCTAAAAAAATAGTATCGCAGGAAGTAGAATCAAGTGAAAGTTTAAAATTTGAATTATCTCGCGCAAATTTAGAAAAGAAAAATTTAGAAAAAAAAATTACTGCTTTAAATCTGCAATTACAAAAAAATCAAAGATTTATAGAAGAATATGAAGACCAAATTTCTAGAATATTAGAACAAAAGCGTAAATCTGATGAGAATTGTAATATATTTTTAGAATTACAAAAAAACATTCAAAAAGAGCTA
The DNA here is from genome assembly GCF_002414285.1 of Clostridium sp. UBA5119. Taxonomy (NCBI): domain Bacteria; kingdom Bacillati; phylum Bacillota; class Clostridia; order Eubacteriales; family Clostridiaceae; genus Clostridium; species Clostridium sp. UBA5119. The sequence continues at coordinate 1,928 of NZ_DHYX01000069.1, forward strand.
GAAGATACAAAAAAAAGATTTTTGGAAGAGGAAGTTCTTACAAGAAATATTCAAAAGGAGTTGGAATATACAAGGGAAAAATTGATAGAAGAAAAAAAGATTAAAATAGCTGTTGAAAGTAAATTGAAAGAATGCCAAGAAGAAAATGTAATAATTAAACAGCAAAGTGAGATGATAAATGAAGAAAGAATGAGGTTGAGTGAAGAACTTGAATTAGAAAAGAATCAATCTATTATGGAACGATTACTAAGACGAAGACCAGGTGGAGTATAAAGTCACTTCTAAAGTTATAAAGCATACAATAAAGTAAGGACATGCATAAATTAGATAAACACAAAATAGAGGTGAATAATATGAAAATAGAAGATTACGATTATATCATGATCTTTACTTCTCATCACAGAGCGTTATATATTTATGAGCGCTTAATTAAAAAAAATATTGTAGTAAAACTTGTTACTGCTCCTAATAAGATTAATATTAGCTGTACTCAGGCAGTGAAATTTAAAGAAATAGATATGGAAGTCATACAGAAGGAATTACAGAAAAATAATATTTATCCAACTAGCACCTATAAAATTGTTAAAGACGGAAAAAGCGAAATTTATGAATTAGTCGAATAAAATTTGCTTAGTCAATTTTTTAAGGATTATATTGCATAATAAGCAGGTGCAAAGCATATTTTTAGAATAAGAGTGAACTCGGAAACTAATATTAAATGGAAGCAAAGGAGTTTTTATATAGTTTTGGTGCCGATCACTCTTTGAATTAATATTTAAATAATATGCATTTAAAATTACTTTTAGTAGGTTAAGAAGTAGCAAATTTGATATTAATATAAAGGATATAAGAGATTTATAGTATTTATATGAAGGTTTGCTAGTTACATCAATATATTTTGTTAGTAAAGGAGGGGTGAAGAGGAGTCTATGTTTAATAAAAGAGAGAAAAATATCTATTATGTATCACATTTAGGAACAGAAACTGTATCGATAATTGACGGAGATAATTATAGTATTATAAAAGAGATTGAAATTGGTCCAAGNNCTCTAAATATTATTGTTGATGAAAAAAATAATATATATATAGCTAGTGATAGAAATAATAAAGTTACACTTGTTGAGGACTTATATGATTCTAGTAAAATATGGGAAATTGCTAATAACGGTAATATTAAAGTTGATTCAATAGCTCAGAAAATCTATGCTAGTGATACTGAAGAAGTGTGTATTTATAGTCTAAGAACTGGTGAAAAGCTTGGGTGTATAAAAGGATTTATTGCTGCGGAAAGCTTGGAACTTGACAAAGAGAAGAAAAAATTATTTGTATTGGACATTTTTCAGAATGAAATAAAAGTTTATGATACATCAAACTTTCAATTAATAAAAGTATATAAAGATGTTGGGACCGCACCTATATATATGATCATTGGAGAAGATGAAAATTATATCTATATTTCAAATAAAGGAATTAGTAAAGGAAATTGTAAGGGGAATGTTTCTGTATTGAATCTTGAAAATGGAGATGTTTCATATATTGACTTTCCAAAAGGATCGTCTATCTCATATTTAGTACAGGCAGGACTCCTTTTATATGTAGCAAATAATGGGTTACATAGAATTGAAGTTATAGATATATTAAAAAAAGAATGTATAGCAACAGTAAAAACTACTCTTCCAGAGTTACAAAGAATTAGATTATCTCCTGACAAAAAAACTCTATTAGTAACTAGTAAAAGTAATGATGGAAAAGGCGTATTTGATAGGATTAATATCTCCGATAATTCTATTTTAGATAACTTTACTTTTTCACAAAATAATAGTATTCCTTACGATATAGGTATTGTTACTCAGAATAAATTTGAAGTAGAAGAAAAGCCTTTTGCTTTCACAGGTTCGGAGGATAAAGGAAAGAAAGATAGTGCTACTGCTATACTGGCCAAGAAAGTCCTATCTACTTATCAAGAAAAAATAATATTTTCACAGGTTACAATTGAAATGTCTTCAAAAAATTACTCGGTTATAAGTGTAGATGATGTTATATTTAAAAAATGTGAAGTTATAAATGAAACAAAAAATAGAAAAATTATAGATAATGAAAAAAAATACTCAATTTTTCAATATGATTTTTATATTCCCTACTACATAGAATGTATAGATGAACGGGAACAAAAATATATATTTGAAGGAAAACTTAAGGGGACGCAGAAAGCTACGTTATATATACCAGCAGACGCAGAACAAAAGGGAATGGAATTCGTAATTAATTCTTTTGCTAAATTAATAAGCACTCCAGTATTCATAAACAAAAGTTTGAAGTTTGATGTTAGTGTCTTAATTTCAACAAAGGTGATTGTAGAGGAAATAGTATTTATTCCATTTTACAAAGACTGCGAAAGTTTTGGAGGAGGGGGGAAAAATGACTAATGAAAATTATGATTGTTTTTTAGTCAAGCAGCAAGATGGGAAATTACTAAAGTTTTCTTATGATAGTGAACAAGGTATATATTATCAAATCCTTATGAAGCGTGAATGGTCAGAAAATATAAGTGTTTACAAAGATAGTTTTAAATATTTTTATGTTTTGGAAGACTGGAATGGGGAAGTTCATGTTTTTTGTCAGGATATTTGTGGAGATCTTATTCTATGTACATTAGAGAATAAAGTATGGAAGTATAATACTCTTCTTAATATGAAACATGATGCAATTACGCCTGTACAAATTAAAGCATTTTTTTGTTTGAAAGATATTCATTTACTGTATAGCATAATAGACAAATATACTTATTCAGAAGTGTTAATTCATCAAGTTTACAATAATAAAGTAACATGGACTAAACCACAAATTATTTCTAATATGGAATATTATTCAAGATGCCTATATAGTATTTGCAAAGATAGTACTATTAGTATAGTAATATTAAATACTATGTTAGGTGGAGGATATCAATTAGCTTCTAGAAATTTTTATATTACTGAAGATAGATGGGGAAAGGAGGAGACTATACATACATCACTCTTACCATATATAGATTTTGCTTTTTGTGTAGAAAGAAATAGAATCCATTACCTATTTATTGAACAGGATGATCATGTTAATAGAGTGATTTATCATTATAAAGAAATAGGATTTAAAAAAAATATTATACTATTTGAGCATGTAAATATAAATTCTTGCTTATTGATGTTATATAATGAAATGCTATGGGCTCTATGGATTTGTGATAATAAACTTTATGGTTGTTTTTCTAAGGATTATGGACAAAGTTTTAGCAACTATAAGATATATAAACTATTTGATAATATATTACCTAAAAAAGTAGTTTATCAAGAATACTTAGAAGATAACGAAAATAATTTTTTTATAAATGAGATATATGTAATGAACCTGAATGGAGATATTCAGTTATTTTTACACGAACTTTTGGAAACATCAGCAGAAAGTGAATTACAGAAAAATAAAAATTTATTGAATAAAAATGGAAGGTTTAATTTAAAAAAAGAAAAATCAAAAATTTATTTTGAAAAAATTGAAATAATTAAAAAGGAAAAAGTAGAATTACAGTTAAAACTTAACCAGGCATATGAAGAATTAAAAGCATTGAGTGAAGATATAAAACATGAAAAAAGTGAAATTTCAAATCTAAAGTATAAATTCTATAGTGAAAAAGAGAAATTAAAATCATATATAAATGACAATGACATATTAAGAAGGAGAAATAGTTTTTTAGAGCAGAAGATATTATTAAGTGATAATGAAAAAATACTAACTGAAAAGAAATTAGCTGAAAAAGAGAAGGAAAATGAAAAATTAAGACAACAAATGACTCATGAATATATTGAAAATCTATCTGATTCAGAAGAAGATAAAATAAAAGATAAAAATAATATCCCAAAGCATGTTAGATTTTCTTTGATTAAATGGTTATTTGATGATGAACTTTAAAAGCATTCACTAAGTTTTGTATGATATTTTTTATATTTATATTTAAAAAGTAAAAAACATAAGATATATTAGTAAAGTTTAATCAATTAATCCCTTTATGAATACTAGACTTTAAATCATAAATATGTTATTGTAGATAAAATATTATAATGGAAACTTCTTCTTATTTTTATTTGAAGAAGTAAATTTACTAACAAAAGTGTAGAGTTGAAGTGTCACTTAAGGAGGGCTTTATATGGGAAAGATTGCAGCATTTTTTGATATAGATGGAACTATCTATAGAGAAGGTTTAATAACAGAAGTTTTTAAAAAAATAATAAAATATGAGTTAGTTGAAGAAGATAAATGGTATAATGAAGTTAGGCCAGCTTTTTCTAAATGGGATATAAGACAAGGGGATTATGATATCTATTTACTTAAAATGATTGATGTTTATATTGAAGCTACTAAGGGGTTAAGCAAAGAACATATAGAACATATAGCTAGAAATGTGATTAATCAGAAAGGTGATAGGGTATATACATTTTCCAGGGATAAAATTAAATGGCATAAGGAGCAAGGACATGTTGTAATTGCTATTTCTGGCTCTCCTATAGAACTTGTAAGAGAGATGGCAGGAAAATATGGAATGGATGATTTTAGGGGTACCATTTATAAAGCCGATGACCGTGGAAAATATACAGGTGAAATTATTCCAATGTGGGATTCTATAAGTAAAGAAAATGCTTTAATGGAGTTAAAGGATAAATATGATATAGATTTAAGTAAAAGTTATGCTTATGGAGACACTTCTGGAGATTTAACTATGTTTAAATCCGTAGGAAATCCCTGTGCTATAAATCCAACCAAAGAACTAATTTCAAAAATAGTAGAAGATGAAGAAGTAAAGAAAAAAATCAATGTTATAGTAGAACGAAAAGATGTTATTTATAAATTAGATATTAATAATTTAGAGTTAATCTAAGTAAAATAAAGATTTATAGCTTAAAGTGGCGTTACAATAGAAGTCTTGTAACGCCACTTTTAAACATAATACTTGATTACAAAAGGGGGATTTGTATGATTAGATTTGAGATAATTACAAGAGATAGATTGGGGATTACAGTTGAGATATTAGAGAAAATTTACAATAGGAAAATTAACTTAATTTCCATGGAAGTGTTTTTTCAAAAGGTATGTGTAAAGGTTGAGGACATGGAAGAGGAGTTAAAGAAGGAACTAATGAAGGAAATTTGTAATATTAAAGATATTATTTCCGTTAAAGAAATGGAGTTATTATATTATGAACAAAAAGAAAAAAAATTAAAAGCTATAATAGATTCAATAGAGGATAGGGAATTCAAGAATATAATTGGTACAAGCAAGGCGATAGAGAGGGTTAAAAGTATGACTTTAACTATTGCAAAGAGCAATTCAACGGTGTTATTGAGAGGTGAAAGTGGAACGGGTAAGGAAGTCTTTGCAAAGGCAATACATGATATAAGCCCTAGATGTGGTAAAGACTTTATTGCTATTAACTGTGCAGCGTTACCAGAAAACTTATTAGAGAGTGAATTGTTTGGATATAAATCAGGAAGTTTTACAGGTGCAATGATAGGAGGAAAAGATGGGATTATTAAAGAAGCTAGTGGAGGAACTTTATTTTTAGATGAAATAGGAGAAATGCCTATGTTTATACAAGCAAAGTTACTAAGAGTGATACAAGAGGGTAAAATTAGAAAAATTGGTAGTAGTAAGGAAGAGGCTGTAGATGTAAGAATCATAGCTGCAACTAATAACAATCTTGAAGATATGATTAAGGATAAAACTTTTAGAGAAGACCTATATTATAGATTAAATGTAGTTCCTATGTATATCCCAACATTAAGGGAACGGTTAGAGGACATTCCACTTTTTGTTCAGTTCTTTATAGATAAGCTTAATTACAAATTAAATAAAAATATAAAGGGCGCTGATGTTGAGTTTATTAGCGAGTTAATGAAATATCATTGGCCTGGAAATGTTAGAGAGCTACAAAATGTTATAGAAAGAGCAATGAATTTATGCAAAGGGGATGTATTAACTGCAGAGGACATTTTTATAAATTTTAAGAATGATATTTATAACTATGAATCTAAAGAGATTATAGATAAAAAATCCGATGAATATTTGCAGCTACCATTAAAAGATATAATGGAGAAATGTGAAAAAGAAATTATTAAAAAAACTATAGATAATTATAGGAGTTATAGAAAAGCTGCAAGTGTACTTAAAGTTTCTCATACTACAATAATGAATAAAATTAATAAGTACAATATAAAAATGTAGGTGCTTTTGTATTGAAGTATGTAAAAATTAATTTACAGATGTAAATAAAACTTTACGAAAAAATCTAATAAGTAAAGAAATATTTACATTAACTTAGTATAAATATTAAGAGTTGTAGATTATAAAAATAAATGAATTTCGCCATGTCCTTGTTGTTAAAGCTTTGTCTAAAATTATATTCACCTAAATTTAATTATCTCTTAAATTTCCCTTAATTTGGCACTGAAATTGCTATAAATTATTGTAAAAATAATTTATATAGGGAGGTCAAATTAATGGGGAACAATTTAAAAGCAATGGGCTTTGCTACAAGAGCAATTCATGGTGGACATGTTAAGGATCAATTTGGTGCTTTAGCTACGCCTATTCATCAANNGCAACCTTTACTTTCGAATCTGCTGAGCAAGGTGGTAGACGATTTGCCCTTGAAGAAGGTGGATATATATATTCAAGGCTTGGAAATCCAACCAATACTCAATTGGAAGAGAAGTTAGCAATGCTAGAGGGTGCAGAGGCAGCAATTTCTACTGCATCTGGTATTGGAGCTGTTGCTTCAGCATTTTGGACATTGTTAAAAGCTGGAGACCATGTGGTAGCAGCAAAAACTCTTTATGGATGTACTTATGCTTATTTAAATCATGGAATAAGCAGATATGGGGTTGAGGTAACTTTCGTAGATACTACTAATCTTGAAGAAATTAGACAGGCTATGAGAGAAAATACTAAGGTGGTTTATTTGGAAACACCAGCAAATCCAAACCTTGAAGTTGCAGATATAGAAGCAATAAGTAAGATAGCTCACCAGAATAAGGATTGTATAGTAATGGTTGATAATACTTTCTGTACGCCATACATTCAAAGACCGTTAGAATTTGGAGCTGATATAGTAATTCATTCAGGAACAAAGTTCTTAAATGGTCATGGAGATGTAATTTCCGGTTTTGTAGTTGGAAGTAGCGAATTTATAAAGAATGTTAGATTATTTGGGGTAAAGGATATGACAGGAGCTAGTTTAAGTCCTTTTGATGCATTTTTAATTATTAGAGGTATGAAAACTCTAGAAATAAGAATGGAAAAACACTGTGAAAATGCTATGAAAGTAGCTAAATTTTTAGAAGGACATAGTGCGGTTGAAAAAGTATATTATCCAGGTTTAGAAAGCTTTCCACAATATAAATTAGCTAAAAAGCAAATGTCTTTACCAGGAGCTGTAATAGCTTTTGAAGTAAAAGGTGGAATTGAAGAAGGTAAGAAAGTTATAAACAGTACGGAGCTTTGTACAATAGCAGTAAGTCTTGGAGATGCTGAAACTTTAATTCAACATCCAGCATCAATGACACATTCGCCATATACTAAAGAAGAAAGAGAAATGGCTGGTATTAGTGATGGATTAATAAGAATAGCTGTTGGTCTAGAAAATGTTGAAGATATAATAAATGATTTAGATAAGGCATTAAAGTGTATATTATAATATAATAGAGAGTTGATAAAGACTCCTTTTGGGGAGTCTTTAATTATATAAATTTATGATACTTCTTTATTATTAATGCAATATTGCAATATATCTAGGCTATCACTATCATAAACTTCAAATTCTTTTATTGATCTAATTATTTCTTTTTTTGCATGCTCAATATATCCATGTTTAAAATATAGTTTTCCTAGATTAAGAAGTACAAATTTATTATTTATTAAATTTAGTAAGTGTACAGCTATTTTAAGTTCATCATATTTATCATTTATAAGCAATATTTCACATATCTCTAGAATAATATCAAGATACTCACTTTCATTTTCCTCTTCTGATAAAAGAGTGGTGGATTCTTTCGTAAATAATTTTAAAAACTGTGAATACACTTCCAATAGTTTTTTATTGTAACCTGATAAGGAATCTTCTTTAAAATTGGATAATAAGGATAACGCCTTATTACAATTATTAGTTAATACACTACTTATAACTTTGTACATTGAAAAATATAAATTTAAAGAATTATCATCAACTATATTGTTCATGTCAATGCACTTAGTAAAGGAACCGGACATTACAAGACATTTAGCTTTAAGTAATACCAACTCTTCAGTAATAGTTTCAGATAGTTCACATTTTTCTACATATTCCAATGCTATTTCATAGAATCCTTCATTATAAAACAAATCTGCAATAATATGATTAGATTTTGAAGAACTAGAAATAAGGTCTTCTATAATCCTTTTAAAACTATCCGTTGGGGTATTTTTGATTTTCAATATATCTCCAATAAGGTATAAGGGATTAAGGAAATCGGGTTTTGATTTAAGTGTTTTAATATAATAATTGTGTGCAGCATCATAGTCTTTTAGTGCGAAGTAGGCATTGCCTAACTCATAGTATGCCTTGAAACTTCCTATTCCATATAAACATTTTAATTCAGACGGTGCTTCACCAAGCTCAATACATTCTTTAAGAGCTTCTATCTGAAGTGTAGGTATATTCATATCTTTAAAAATAAGAGATTTTAAAAAATATAAGTCAGTAAACTTAGGGTAGTGATTAATACCGATGTCTATGAACTTAAAAGCTGTATCATAATTTTTAATTTTATAATTTAAGAAAACTATCCTAAATATTAGTAAATAACTGTATCCGTTGTATGGGTCAAATTTCTCATAGGATTTATAGTAATGTTCTAACGCAGTTTTATTATCGTTTAATGCTGCGTATTCAGTGCCTAGGTTAAAGTGAGCAAAGGAATCATTGGGGTCTTTTTTTATTTGCTCATTTAAAATAGGTATATTTCTGTTTCTTTTATTCTTAGACTCTATTGATTTAGTCATATATCCATAATGATTAATTTGCATTAATTGATAAATTGCTTTATATTTGTTTTCTGAGTATACTAATTGATTATGAATTTCTCCCTCATAGTGAGTTCCATGGTTGTTTTTAAATAGTCTAGGATTTAAATTTATAGTTATTGAATTATCATCAACAATATTTCCATAATAATTTAATGTTTCAAAGTAGTAAATAGCATTTTCATCTAACTGTCTGTATAATAAATCTTTAAAATTTTCTTGATTCTTAGGGGATAATTCATCATCTGCATCTAATATAAGTATCCAATCTTTGGTAGCATATTTTAGTGATTCATTTCTAGCTTCACTAAAGTTATTATGCCAAGGAAAATAGTAAACTTTAGCCCCAAAGCTTTTGGCTATATCTACAGTTTTATCCGTAGACCCTGTATCAACAATAATAATTTCATCCACAATATCTTTAATGCTGTTAAGACAGTTTGGCAAATAGTTTTCTTCATTTTTTACAATCATACATAAGCTTACTTCATTTCTCATAATATATAATCTCCTCTTTTAAATAAAAAGCTTCATTGTTTTAATAAATAAAATAGTATATTAATTTTACTATATATACTATGTAAAAATTTAATGAACTGTTCTTGCAGTAAACATTACTATTTATATAATAATATTTATTCTTATTTGTAAAAAATGAAATAGAATGTAATGGTAAAATTATAATTACTATGCCTGAATTTATAAAAGTAATTACATGAATATTAAATTTGTAAATCACATTTTATTTATAAGGCCATATAATATATCAGGAGCAAAATCCTAAAAAATTTTGGGGGATGAATTTTATGGCTTTAACAATTGATTTTGATACTCCTCAAACTGGTACACCTCGTTCTGTTGGAGTTACAGGCACTGTTGCTAGGAATAGTCTTGCTTATTTAACAATTAGACTTAATGTTACAAATGCTGTTTCAGCAGGGAGAGATAGATCATTTTATAGAGTAATTGCTTATGATAATACAGCAAATGGAACATCATTAGCTGTTAATACCTCTTATACTTTGTCAATTGTACCAAAGTTTATAACAGGTGATACTGTTGACGAATCTACTGGTGTAGTAACCGCATGGTCATACACCATCTAGCACTATTTAAAATAGCATGGAGCAATTTATTGCTCCATGCTTTAAACTAATGGTTTAAAAAAGAGGTGACAAATTTGTCAAATATAATAATTTATGCTACTAAGAGTCTTACGGTAACCAGTAAATTGATAAACGGAAATATGAATAAACCTACTATAACTGTAGGTAATGATGGTATACACAGTTATATTAGTTACTTATTTTTTGATATTTCTAATATACCAATGAATGCGTCAATTTCCAGTGCAGAACTTGTATTGTTTAAGACAAATAACTTTTATAATGATTGTAGGAAAACATTTTCTATATACCCACTATGTGATTATTTCAGCACTTATACAACTTTCAATAATCGACCAGAAATAAATAGTAATATTAGAAAAAATTTTCATCCAATAACTTCAAATGTAGCTATAACAGTAGACTTAACCGAATTTGTTGTATTATGGTTACAGAATAAATTAAGTAATACAGGGATAGCATTACTTGATAGAAGTAATAGTATTCTTACACAATTTGGTTCGTCAATATGTAAGGATAGATATCTTGTTCCATTTTTGAAAGTGGTTATAAACGATGAATATAAATGTTGTAAGGAATGCAATTGTTGTAACAAAGGTGAAGGTACTATAAGGCAGGTAAATGTTAAGGGAACTGTTGCAGAGAATTCAAAGTATGTAGCCATAGTAAATATTGGAGTAACAAGAAGTGGTACTGGACATACAGATAATTATTATGTCACTGATGAATATAACAATTTATCAAATAGTAGTCCTCTTTATGTAGATAAAATCTATAATATGGCTATAGTACCAAAGGAAAATCCAGGAGATATAGAGACTGTAAGCTTTTATGGTTCATATAAGGAGTAGATTATTGTTTTCTACTATAGTTAGTAATCTTTTGTTTAAATTAATATAAAACTGTATGATTACTAATTAACATAAAATATGGTAAAGATAAATGAGATTTTATTGGATAGATTACCAATAGAATAAGTATCTATTCTTACTATATTTAATAATAGTAATAAAGGAGCGATAGCATGGTTGAAAATGTAAGTAGTATGAGAGTTGATTCTGAGAAAAGTAATAAAAAAAATATTGTATTTTTCGTAAAGCAGGGACTAGATAGTTTTTTAAAAGATATTATTAATGAATTATCCCATGACTATGTAACTAAAAAAATAGTGGTAACAAATCTAAAACAAATTGATGAAGGGATGAAGTTTGCCGATATATGCTGGTTTGAGTGGTGTGATGAATTAATATCCTATGGAAGCAAACTGGATATTGCTAAAGAAAAGAATATTATATGTAGAATACACAGCTATGAATCCTTTACTGAATATCCATGTAATGTTTACTGGAAAAATGTTGATAAAATCATATTTGTATCAGAATATATAAGAAATTTTACTATTAATAATTTCAATATAGATAAAGAAAAAACCATGGTAATTCCTAATGGTATAGATATTACTAAATGGACTTTTAAAGATAGAAAACCTGGGTCTAATATTGCATATGTAGGTTATATAAACTATAAGAAAGGACCTATGCTATTGCTTCATACGTTTAAAGCTATATACGATAAAAACAACCAATACAAATTATATATTGCTGGTAAATTTCAAGATGCTAGAGATGTTTTGTATTTTAATCAAATGATAAAAGAATTCGGGTTGGAAGATAATGTGATTTATGAGGGGTGGCAGGATAATCTAGATAAATGGCTAGAAGACAAAAGTTATATTTTATGTACAAGTGTATTGGAGTCACAAAACATAAGTATTATGCAAGCCATGGCAAAAGGAATAAAACCTATAATCCATAATTTTGTTGGTGCAAAAGAAATATATCCTCAGTGTTTGATTTGGAATACAATAAATGATGCTCTTGAGATGTTAATTGATAGTAAATATGATTCTCAAGAGTATAGTTGTTTTGTTAAGAATGATTTTGAATTTAAGGATCAAATAGAAAAACTAAAGGCATTATTCATAACTCTAGCTGAAATAAAAAAAGTTTCGATAATTGAGAAACCATTAGTTACTATAGGAATAACAAATTATAATGGTAATAAATACTTATCAAAATGTGTAGATTCTTTTATAAATCAAACCTATCCTAATATAGAAATTTTACTTATAGATGACTGTTCAACAGACGGCTCTGATGAAATAATTAGAAATTATGAGAAAAAACATAAAAATATACACGGAATTTATCATAGTCTGAACTCAGGTGGAGCATCAAAAGGAATTCAAGAAATTATTAGTAACGCAAAGGGGAAGTATTTTCAATGGATTGCTTGTGATGACTTTGTAGAAAGGGAGGCTGTTTATAAATTTGTAGAGTATTTAGAAGAAAATCCTAACAAGGACTATGTATTTAGTGACTTTAATATAGTGGATGAAGATAATATAATAGTTCAGCAATGGAATTACCAAGTTCATCCTAAAGATGAGGTCATTGAACGTATTTTTAAATCTGCATCGGGTGTTATACCTATGAATTGTCTTCATAGATTGAACTTTTTTAAGGATAATAAAATAAGTTGGATAGTTTATAAAAGCAATGATTTTTCTGCAGATACATTGAATTGTCTGCAGTTAATAAAATATAATTGGAATTATGGAAAAGTAGATGGTGCAGTAATAAATTATAGAATTCATTCAAATAATTTATCACATAACTTACAAAGGAGAATAGATTCATCTGTTACTATATTCGATTATATAATTAAAAATTTTAAAGAAGAAGTATATGCATCTGAAATTCAATGGAATCAATTTGAGGATAGGAGCCAGCTAAAAAATTATGTAATAGCTCAATTTTATTATAATCAAATTCAAAATCATTTAAATATGAAAGCAATACCACAATATATAAAGTGTAATGTTACTAAGGAAGAAATAGTAAAATATTGTTTTGTTTTTGCAAAGGAAGGTATGAAGTATATTGATGAAGGATTAAAACATGGAGGAGCTTTTCTAAATGAATTTCTCAATTTAAAAGGATTATATGATACGTATAAAAAAGAAGTAGAAGATTTAGGAGGCATTTAGTAAATAGCAATAACATGATTAATTCTAGAGTTTTTAATTCCACATACTTTTAGGCATAAAAAAGTAATTTTAAGTAATTTATACAAAAGAGTACAGATTTCTGTTAAAATAATATTAGAAATTATTTAATATAATTATATAAGGAGGAATTATAAAATGGAAAAAAAGACAAGGGGATTTTGGACCACATTAGTGTTAGTATTTTACATTCTTGGGGGAATTGGGTCACTTTTTACTCCACTTACCAATAAGACTACAGCTCAAATGTTTCCAGAGCTTGCCCTTAGCAATGGCATGGTAGTATTTTCAATTATATCTGGGATAATACTTTTAGTTATTACTATCGGAATTTTCATGTGGAAAAAGGTTGCAGTATATGCTTTGGCAGTGTATCAACCTGTTTGCTTTTTAATAGGATTAATTGCAACTCCAATTTTTAGTTGGTTAACTGTAGTTTTAGGAATAATAGGAATTGTAATAGCATATCTAATAGTGTTTAGCCTACTTAAAAAGATGAAACATAACGAAGAAGTAGAAAATTCAATGAATGTATAAAATTAGTGTATAATAAATAAAGAAGATAGATTCTATCTTCTTTATTTATTATAAAATGGGACAAGGAGTGAAGAATTTAAAGATGAATTTTAATCTTTCAAAGAAGAAGAAGTATATGCTGATTGTCATTGCAGTAGTACTATTTATAATACTTTCAGCAGTAATAATTGCTATAAAGTTAAAAGGACCAAAAAAGGAGACAACAATTACTCATGAAGATAGTTATGAAATCAAAGGAGAAGAAACATTAAAATTTAATGGTATTAGTATTATAAGTGATGAGCAAATTATTATAGTAGATAAGTCACAAGGAGAATTAAAAGATATTAAAGTTAAAGATGGACAAGAGGTAAAGAAAGGAGACGTATTATTTTCTTATCTTAATACTGCAGTTGAAGATCAAATAGCACAGTATGATAGGGAAATAACCTCCAATAATGGCAAAGTATCAAGAGTGAAGAAGGAAAAGGATAAAGTTAACTCAAGCATTAATAAGCTACAAGGAGATTTAAATGCTATAAGTGGTGAACTAAATAAAGTTCAGAGTGAAATATCTAACCTTAGTACATCACAAGAAAAAGAACCTCAAAGTCAATATAATGAATTATTGAAAACAAAAGATGTCCTTGAAGGTAAGCAACTAGAAGTTTCTCAACAAATAGAAATATTAAGGAGTCAAGTTAATGGCATAGAAACTGAAGTAGCAAGTTATGAAGAGGGAAACAAGTCAATAGTAACTGAAAGGGATATTTTAAAGAAAAAAATAGGTAAAGATATAATTGCAGATATAAATGCAGTAGTGAAAGTAAATAGCAAGGGTATAGATGACCCAACTGTAGCCTATATGAGAATAATATCTAAAGAGCCTTTAGTTAAAGCAGAAGTTTCTGAATTTGATGTAAAGAATTTAAAAATAGATGATGAAGTAATGTTAAAGGTTATTAGTAGTGGAGAATATATTAAAGGTACTATAACTGAAATTGACGAGCTACCTATTGAAGAACCAGGAAGAACTACAACAGGATACAATTTTTACATAAAACCAGAAAAGAGTATCAGAATAGGGTTTAGCTTAGAGGTTAAGTGCAATTACAAAGGAATAGAAATACCTAAGGATTATGTATATGAAAAAGATTCTAAAATACATATACTTAAGGAAAAAGGCGAATCTTATGAAGATATAGAAATAAAAGCAACTTTAGAAAATGATAAGTATTATTTATTAGATGGAGCTATAGGGATAGGAGATAGGTTGATTAAAAATCCTTCTACGGTACTAGAAGGGAGCAAATAATTATGATTAAATTAAAAGACATAAATAAGTTTTATGTTACGGGGGATGAAACTCTTCAGGCATTAAAGAATGTTAATTTAGAGATAAATAAGGGTGAGTTTCTAGCAATAATGGGACCCTCTGGATCAGGAAAATCAACACTTATGAAAATATTAGGATTGCTGGATAAAAAGTTTGATGGAAGTTACACATTTTTAGATAAAAATATAAGTTCTTTTTCAGATGATGCTTTAAGTAAGTTTAGAAATGAAAAGATAGGATTTGTATTTCAAGATTTTAACCTTATAAAAAGGCTTTCAATAAAAGAAAATATTGAAATACCTATGCTTTATAGAGGTCATAGAATAAAGGAAACCAAGAAGCGAGTTGTAGAACTATTAAAAAAGGTTAATCTTGAGAGTAAAATAAATAAGTATCCTACTGAATTATCAGGAGGACAACAACAGAGGGTATCCATTGCTAGAGCATTAATTAATAATCCGGATATAATAATTGCAGACGAGCCTACAGGTGCTTTAGACAGCCATACATCTAAGGAAATAATGGGTATGTTTAAAGAACTTAATGATGAAGGAATTACTATAATTTTAATCACCCATGATATAAATGTAGCAAGACAAGCTAATCGAGTAATGTCTATTTTCGATGGTGAGCTTAAGGAAGGAGAATTTTAGATGAAGCTTAGTGTTCTAATTTTTACTGCTTTAAGAAATCTTATAAGAAATAGAAAAAGATCTTTCTTAACTATGTTAGGTATAATAATAGGAATAGCAGCAGTAATTACCATAGTTGCATTAGGTGAGGGGTATAAGAATAAAACTATAAAAGACTTTACAGGGGAAAACGAAGGTAAAGTTGTATTAAATGCCATGTTTACTCCATCAAATGCGGAACATATTAATGCTACAGGAAATAGTTTTAATAATAATGATAAAAGAGCTGTAGAAAGATTACAAGGAATTGAATCAGTAGAATATATATATTCTAGCAATGAATATGGTGAGCTTGTAGATTTACAGGTGAGGGGAGCTTCCATTCAAGGAATGGCTTCAGAGGTAGAAAAAACTGATTCTCCAAAGATTATAGGAAGAAATTTAAGTGAAAAAGATAATGAAAATTCAACAAGAACCATGGTATTAAGAGAAAGCGTAATTGGTGATAAGGTTGGAGAAAAAGAAGAGTTAATTGGAGGTATTGCAACCTTAAAGGGTATTACCTTTGAAATTGTAGGTATTATAGAATCTGATGAAGATGAGGAATTTAGCTTTAGCTTTAAACCAGATATTCAAATTCCAAAGAATACCTATGATAAGTTTTTCCCTTCTAGTGATGTAGTTCAAGGCATGAGCATTACCTTAGTTAATGGAGTAAATGTTAAGGATACTATTAAGAGTATAGAAAACACCCTTAATGAGGAAGGCTCTAAAAAAGCTGAAGGGGAATATATGGTGATGGATACCAGTGGAATAATAAAAATCATGGGTTCAGTACTAAATACATTAACTTTATTTATTGCTGGAGTTGCTGGAATATCATTATTTATTGCGGGAATAGGGGTTATGAATATGGTTTATACTTCTGTTTCTGAGAGAACTTTAGAAATTGGAATAAAAAGATCAATAGGAGCTAGAAGAAAAGATATAAAGCGAGAGTTTTTAGTAGAGGGAGTTGTTATTACTGTCACTGGTGGAGTGATAGGATATGTATTAGGGATAATAATTGCTAATATTATATCTTATTTTATGCATATGGCAATAATACCAAGTCTATTTACTGCATCTGTAGCTATAGGAATTTCTATATTTATAGGTATAGTATCTAGTATAATTCCGGCAAATAAGGCTGCTAGTGCAAATACCATTGATATTCTGAAATAAAATAGTGGTAGACTTTTAAAGTTAAAGGTCTACCACTTATCTATTTCTCAAGTTCTATTATGGTAATAGAATATGCATCGTATTCTATTAACCCATCTTTTCTCATTTTATTTAATTCACGGGATAATGAGGATCTTTGTACCCCAAATTTTTCTGCTAAATCCTTTTTAGTTACTTCTAGTTTAATTATATTACTCTTTTGAACATAGCTTTCATACATTAGAAAGTCAATTATGCATTGTCTTATAGACTTAAGAGAAAGTGTTTTTATTTTATCTGTTAAAATTAAGGTTTTGTCTGAGATAGAGTGAAGAAATTTAGATAAAAAAGTAGTATTACTTTGGCAGAGACTTAAAACTAAATCTTTTTTTAAGTGTATAAGTGTTACTTCCGTTTTTGCTAGAACCATCATTGGATAAAAGTTTTTATGGGAAAAAAGCAGATTTCCTCCTAGTTCACTGCCGATAGTAAAATCACTTATTGAAATATAGTTTCCTTTCTCATCAGTGCTTTGTACAGAGACAATTCCTTTCAAGACTATATCAAAAGTAACACATTTTTCATTTTGAAAATAAATTACGGAATTTTTTTTATAAGTTTTTATATTGAAAGAATCTTGTACAAATAAATGATTAATAGTGCTCATAGAAATATCTTTAAATAATTCTGTATTTTCAAGAATAGAAATAAAATCTAACATTATTATTTCCCCTTTTCAAAATTAGTTACCTTGGTAACTGATTATAATATTAAAACAAATTATAATACAAGTAAAGATATTGAAGGGAGAAAATAAAATGGATATTTTCACAATAATTCTTTGGGTAATTACATTGACTTGGTTTATTTGGTCCATAATTAAAGATATAAAGAAAACTTTTAACTCCATTAAAATGTCAACGGGACTAATGAAAAGCATGATAGGAGAAATTATAGGAATACTTTTTCTTATAGGATTAATACTTACATTCATTCCACCAGATACAATTAAATATTATTTAGAACAATCTAATATTTTTATGTCTACAATTATTTCTGCATTTGTAGGAAGCATCACTTTAATACCAGCTTTTGTTGCTTTTCCACTGGTAGGTTCCCTAGTAAATGCAGGAGCTAGTATAGTTCCTATAGTGGCATTTTTAACAACTCTTACCATGGTTGGGTTTGTTACATTTCCTCTTGAAAGAAGAGAATTTGGTATTAAGTTTGCATTGATTAGAAACTCATTAAGTTTTATATTTGCTATCACTATAGCACTTTTAATGGGGGTGATAATATGAGTTTAATTATTAAAAGAGTAAAAAATAATATGTTATTAACTTTTGTTATTTTAGCTTATTTGTTTTTATTGATTCTTATGCCGGATAAAGGAATTAGGGCTTTAAATAATAGCTTATATTATGTGAAAGAAATGCTTATAATAATGCCAGTAATACTTCTACTAACAGCTCTCATTGAGGGATGGATTCCTAAAAAAACTATAGAAAATGCACTAGGTGAAGGTTCAGGGGTTAAAGGATATATATTTTCCTTTTTACTAGGTAGTTTTTCAGCAGGTCCTATTTATGCAGCTTTTCCTGTATGTAAGATGCTTATAAAAAAGGGAGCCAGTATAGCAAATATAGTAATAATCTTAAGTGCTTGGGCAGTAATTAAGATTCCAATGCTAGCAAATGAATCCAAGTTTTTAGGTGCTAAATTTATGGTGATTCGATGGAGCTTAACTACAATATCTATTATTATAATGGCAATTATCACTTCAAGATTTGTTAAAAAAGAAGAATTACTTAAAGAAGATATTATAGAAAAGGAAGATGCAATACTAAGTATAGAAGAGGACTTTTGTATTGGTTGTGGATTATGTACAAGTATAGCATCAGAAGATTTCACATTAGAAAATAAAAAAGCAAAGGTTAATAAAAGTATATTAAAGTCACAAGAAAGTGAAAAGATTAAACTAGCTATATATAAATGTCCTGCAAAGGCAATTAAGTATAAATAATATGTTATAAAAAGTAAAAATATAGAGGAGAGATTTATAGTGGTTGAAAAAATTTATCAAATGACTAACAGTGATAGTAGAACAGTTGAAATGCTTATTTCAGATGAAAATGTTCATTACTTACACATGATTTTTAATAAAGGAGAAGGACTTCCAGAGCATTTTTCAAATTCTAATGTTTATATGGTTGTACTAAAAGGCACGTTATCAATTGGACTAGATAACCAAGAAATTCATGAATACAAAGAAGGCGCTTTATTAAAAATACCATTTAAAACTAAGATGAATGTTGGTAATAAACATGATGAAATTTTAGAATTAACTGTGGTAAAATCACCTGCTCCATCTAAATAATTACACAATAGGGTAAAAGCTTTTAATTAATATATATAATTTACTGAATTTAAAATAAATAATTTAATAAGTTAAAAAGCTGCTGAATATTCAATGTAATATTCAATAGCTTTTATTATATTACTGTAATTTTCAACAGAACTTAATTAATAATATATTGATTCAAAATAAAATATTGTGGTATAATTGTATATCATTTCAATAATCAATAATTATTGTTTATTGAAATAAGTTATTCTTAAGGTTAAAATAAAAATAAAGTCTTAAATACATGGAGAAGAAATAATATGAAGAAAAATTGGATTATCATAATAATAATTATAACCGTGGCTATAGGATTAGGAGCCTTTACATATAATAGCTACATAAAGAATAATTATACTGAAAATATCATTAAAAATAATAAAAATAAGTATGATGCATCAGCAGAAATAAAGGATGCATTAAATTTATTAAGTAGTAAAAAACAAGCTGAAATCATAACTAATGCAAAAACTTCATCTAATATAGTAGCTTTATCCTTTGAAGGTATCAGTGATGCTAATACTATGGGAGAAATAGTGGAATTATTAAATGAGTATGGTGTAAAAGCAAATTTTTTTATTCCAGGTATTAAAGCTGGAGAAGACCCTACCACAGTAAAAAACATTAAAAAAGCAGGTCATGCAGTAGGAAGTGAAACTCTTTCAGATACTAGGTATATGGAAAAGTTATCTCAGAAAGAATTAATTACTGATTTTTGCCGTGGTAATAAGATAATAGAAACTATAATTAAGGAGAAACCAAATTTACTAAAGTGTAAATCTACCCAATACACTGATGAAGTCCTAGAGGCAGCATATGCCTCAGGTAATAAGTATGTGGTTCATAGTGATCATTATCTTAGCTATCAAAGTTTCAAGGATTATGGGCAGGCTCAGAATTATGTAAACAAATTAGATAAGGGCACAATTATTTCCATTAAGGTTAATGATGTTCTTGATGATTTTGAATATGAAAGAGAAAAAGAAGAGGAAAAGCCGGGTATAAATAAAAAAGCAGGGATAGATGAGTCTACTAAGGATGAAAGAGAAGAAATAACGGTTGTTAAAATTGTAGAATGGTTGTTGAAGGCCATAGATGAACAGAAAATAACTGTTGTCCAAGTGAATGAATTAGTAGGAATGAAAAGTGATGATGAAACTTCATCACCTGAAAACATGTCAAATAAAGATGATATATATATAGATGAAAGTTATAAAGAAGAAAAAAATACTTCACAAGGAAATAGTGAAGATAAAAATTATTCAGATTTAGTAAATTTTAAGGAATTAATAGAAAAAAATAATGGTAACCTTGCTTCTAATATTTCAGAGTTTTACACTACTAAAAAGGCACTATCCTATACCTTTAGAGGATTAGGTAATGAAACTGCATTAAATTCAGTTTTAATATCTTTAGATAAAATAAAGGCTAAAGGAACTTTCTTTGTTACTAAGGATGAGATAGAAAAATATCCAGATAGAATTGCTAACATATTAAAGAAAGGTCATGAAATTGGCAATGGAGGAATAACAGTTAGTTCAAGTTTATTAGACAAATCTACAGAAGAGATTTGTAAAGAAATATATGAAGTAGATAATTTATTAAGGAAGATTGGTGTAAATACTAAAGCATACATGCCTGGATATGGTTATGTTGATGCTGAGGTTCAAGAAGCTTTATCTGTTATTAATAAAATTCATGGTATTAAGGGTTATGAATTGTTTACTTATTCTAAATCTCCTATTAATCATAAATATAAAAACATGAATGCAGAAGCAGTTGTAAAAGATTATTTTAATGTAAATACCTATATGTCATTAAGAAAAGGTGAGATTGTTTACTTTAGACTAGATTCAGATTTATTTGAAGATAAGAATACTGTAGCAAATATTATTGAATTAATTACCGCTAACTATGTAAAAAGTGGACATGCTAATAAATATAATGAAGCAACACAATCCTATATTTTAGTTGAAAAGCCATTGAATTATTCTGTTGAGACTTTAAGTGAATTGCAACACACTATGGAATCATCTTCTCAATTAGGGAGATATAGGATGGCGGGGAATAATATTAACTCATTAATTAGGAGGTCTTATGAAGAAGCTTTATCTATGATGAAATCTAATTACATAGGTAATAAGTATGTTGATTTAGGTGATTTAAGTGAAGAGGAACAGGTTTTAATGGATAAGACAGGGACTATTGATACCAATGGTGAAGATGTAATATTCTTTACCTTCGATGATTGGGGAGGAGATCCTGTGGTTAATGAGATTTTAGATGTACTTAATAAACATAAAGTAAAAGGAAGCTTTTTTGTAATATCAAAATACATTGATACTAATGGAGATGTATCTAATGCTAATCCTAATTTACTTAGAATNNATTGCATTCAATGGCCACGATATTGGAAGTCATAACTATAATCATGAAACTTTAGATGCAAACAAGAATAAATTGGATATTTCTTTAGTTAAATCCTATGATGCTATGGTTAATGTTATAGGTGATTTAAATTCATTAAGACCATACTTTAGACCACCAACTTTACTTGTTAAAAAGGAAGGGCTAGCACAGGTATTTGAAAGTGGATTTAAATATTCTATTAATGGAAATATTTCAACCCATGATTATGAAAGTAATTCTTCCCAACAAATTGTTAATTCATTGGAAGAAACTTTAATTAAAGGTAGAGGAAATATTATAGTAATGCACATGAACAATCAAAGTTATTATACAGCAGAAGCCTTAGATATTTTCTTAACTAATAATGAGAATGGAGTATACGGAACAAAGTATAGAATTGCAAAGCTAAGCGATTATTTAGAAAAATAATTTTTATAACATATGAGGAGTTTAAAAATGAGGTTAGATACTATATGAAAAAATTAAAAAAAGATGAAATCTGTGATGTCCTTTTAAATCCCCGTAAAGATAGACGGTTATTATCAAATGTTCCTGATAAGGAAGAAATTAGAGATAATATTGACCGTAGAGGATATCAACTTTTGGATGACCATAAAGAAGACCCTAGTGGTTTTATAATGAGTAAGAATGCTGGTATAAGATATGTAATGAAAACAGATGTGGAAGTTATTTGTAAAAGTAGCAAGGGGAATAAAAAGTTATTAGTAAAATCTATAGACATTTCTACCACGGGGCTTTTGTTAGAATTAGAAGATGAAACACAATTAAATATAATAAACAATGCTGAGAAGATAAAATTAAAATTTAAAATATTACCAGGATCGATGCCTGAGGGCTACGAAATGAAAGTGAAAATTAAAGGTGAAAAAGTTAGAGATTCTATAACATCTGATGGAGAAATTATCTGTGGAATAGAGTTTACAGAAACTTTGTCAGAGTATTCAAGTAGAAAAAAAGATAGATATGTACTTGTTACTTCTAGTTTTCTTTTATTATTTATTACATTATTTATTATATTAATGCGTGCAGAAAGTATTATATATTTTAAATTTAATAAATGGATATACCTTTATAGTATTATTGCAGCAGTATTTTTGCTTAGTAGATATTTATTTGGAATGTTATATAAACCTATGCCAATAGATGTGGATTATACACCGGGAGTAACTATTATTATTCCTTGCTTTAATGAAGAAGAGTGGATTGAAAGAACAATTCTAAGTTGCATAAATCAAGATTATCCTATAGACAAGCTGGAAGTTATAGTAGTAGATGATTGTTCTAATGATAAGTCTGTAGAAAAAATTAAAGAAACTATTGAGAGGTTAAGTAGTGAAGCAGAGAGATTTGAAACAAAACATAGGTTAAAATATTTTGTGCAAGAAAATAATCTAGGTAAAAGGGATGCTTTATGCAGAGGAGTTAAGGAGGCTAAACATGACTTAGTTGTATTTGTTGATTCAGATAGCTTTTTAGATCCCTTTGCTATAAGAAATTTAGTTCAACCTTTTAAAGATCCTAAAATGGGAGGAGTATCAGGAAGGACTGATGTGGCTAATACATACACTAATGTATTAACAAAGATGCAATCAGTGCGTTATTACATAGCATTTAGAATTATGAAGGCAGCAGAGGCTTATTTTGATGCTGTTACCTGTTTATCAGGACCATTAGCTTGTTAT
>NZ_DHYX01000069.1:25495-28751 GCF_002414285.1 Clostridium sp. UBA5119
ACAGCTATCTGTTCTACCATTGTACCTAATAAATATAAAATATTTCTTAAGCAACAAATGAGGTGGAAGCGTTCATGGCTAAGAGAATCAATAATTGCAGGTAAATTTATGTGGAAAAAGGAGCCTTTTATGGCAGTATTCTTTTATATGGGTGTAGTAGTGCCTATTGTTGCACCAATAGTTGTTACATATAACTTAATTTATGTTCCAATTATCCATAAGATATTTCCAACAACCTTCTTAGTAGGAATATTGATGATGGCTTTGATGATGAGTTTTGCTCAAATGTTTCTTAGAAAAAGTACTACATGGGTTTTTGGTATGGTATTTTGCATTTATTATGAGGCAGTATTATTGTGGCAGATGCCTATTGCATGGGTAACCTTTTGGAAGTCCACATGGGGCACGCGAATGACTCCGAGTGATATAAAGGCTCAAAAGAAGAAGGAACAGAGAACTATTTCCAGTAAGCTTAAGAAAAGAGGAGGGAAAAACAATGAAAAGTAATACTTTTTCTCCTAAAAAGAAAGATAGGATTAAGATAGCAAGAGGTATATTACAAGGAGTTATTTTAATTATATTGTTAATAGCTATTATAAAAGCTTTATTTTCATTCTCTGTATATGAGCCTTACAATTCATCTAAGATAAGTAATAATCAAGATAGTGGCTTCATTGCAGTATCATATTTTGGTATAGATAGAACAGGAAATGATACCTTAATAAGTACCAAAAGATTGGATGAACAGCTTAAAGCATTAAAAGATAACGGATATGTAACAATTTCTCAAAAGGATGTAGTGGATTATTATTTAAAAGGTAAGACATTACCACCTAAATCAATATTTTTGCTATTTGAAGATGGAAGAAGAGATACAGCAATATTTTCTCAAAAAATCATAGAAGAATACAATTTAAAGGCAACTATGCTAACTTATGCTGATAAATTTGAAAAGGAAGACTCGAAATTTTTAAGTTCTAATGAGCTATTAGAGTTAGTAGATAGTTCTTACTGGGAATTAGGTACAAATGGGTATAGACTTGAGTACATAAATGTATTTGATAAAGATTCAAATTACTTAGGCAATTTAAATTCAGTTCAGTTTGCAGAATCAGCTTCAAGTATGGAGAGAGATTATAATCACTATTTAATGGATTATATTAGAGATGAATATAATATTCCCAAAGAGTCCTATGAAGAAATGAAACAGCGTATTGATAGTGACTATAAGACTTTATCTAAAGTGTATACTAAGGAAATTAGTCAAGTGCCTAAAGTATATGCTTTAATGCATTCTAATACAGGTCAGTTTGGTACTAATGACAAGGTAAGTGAAATAAATGGTAAATGGATTAAAGAGTTATTTAATATGAATTTTAATAGGGAAGGTTTCTCGCTAAATACAATAGATAGTTCAATCTATGATTTAACTAGAATTCAACCACAGTCCTATTGGTCAACCAATCATTTGTTAATGAGAATCTGGAATGATACGAAGCAGGATATTAAATTTGTAATTGGAGATAAAGAAAAGGCAAGTAAATTTAAAGAGGTATCAGGAAAAGCAGAGTTTAAGGATGATGCTATTATATTAACATCTTTATCAGAAGGAAAAGGTATCCTTAAACTATTAAATAGTGATACTTATAAGGATATTAAGGTGTCAACAATATTAAATGGGAATATCATAGGTTCTCAAGGTATTTATTTGCGAGCTAATGATGATCAAAGTGATAGTTTATGTGTTAGACTTATGAATAACGTAATAAGTATTATTGAAAATTCAAAAGGTAGCTCTAATGTCATATTTTCACTAGACTTAAGTAAAAATAAAGAGGAAAAATTTGATATAAGAGATGGAGGAAGCAGAAAGGTTGATATAACATTAATTAATGATAAAATTAGTGTAGACATTGATGGTACTAATATAGCTAAAGACTTGGATGTAACTAATGAGAATCAGGGAAGTATTTATTTAGAGTCTGCATGGGGAGAATATGGATATAGTCAAAGGAATATTGCAGATGATGTATATGATGGTGTATTTAAAAAGTTTAGGATAACTGATGTTAATGATAATGAATTGTATGATAGCTCACTAAAGGGAGTTGATAGTATAATTTATTCCATTAGAAATCTTACTGATAAAATTATAGACTGTTTTATTAAATATTTATAGATTATAGAGGTGTTAAATGAGTAAAAGAGCAAAGAGTACTTGGATTATTATTACTTTGACTTTAATAATGAGTATGTTTCTATATGGTTGTTCAAAAGAAAAAAATCCCTTGGAAAATAGCAATAAAGTACAGGTTGGAGAGACAGGTGTAATTGAGGATAAAAAGATATTTGATGAAAATATAGATAACTTATCAGCATGGATTACTTATTGGGATTTAGATGTACAAGGAGAAGTTAAGTCTTTGGATAATCAGTTAAAGGAAGTTTCATATTTTGCAGCTTATTTTGATTCCAATAATGAACTGATAATACCACAGCAATTAGTAGATTACTATAATAGAATAAAGGATGAGGATTATACTAAATATCTTACTATTGTTAATGATAAAATAAATAGTTATGGAACTTCATCACTAAAGGATAAGGATCTTTTAAAGACATTGCTCACAGATTCTACCTTAAGAAGTAAACATGTTAAGGATATAATAAGTTTAGCATCTCAGTATGGTTTTAATGGAATAGAAATTGACTATGAACAAATTAAGGATGATATGGAATTATGGAATAATTACTTATTGTTCATTAATGAGCTATATGATGAAAGTAATGGAATTGGGTTAAAATTGAGAGTCATATTAGAACCTAATGTCCCTTTTGATGCTCTAGAGTTTATAGAGGGTCCGACCTATGTTATGATGTGTTACAATCTACATGGAGGATTTAGTGAACCGGGAGAAAAAGCAAATCCTCAGTTCATAAAAGAATTGATGGATAAGATGGAAAGAGTACCAGGAAGTAAAAATTTTGCCATTGCTACAGGTGGATTTAATTGGGCTTCAGATGGAAAGGTAACTTCCTTATCTGAAGTCGAAGCTAAAGATTTAGTAAAAGAATATAGCGCAAAAGAGGAAAGAGACAATAAAAGCCAATGCATAGTGTTCAAGTACACTGATGAGGATGGGATTGAACATGAAGTGTGGTATGCAGATAAAAATACATTAAACTCATGGATGCAAGTTATAAAGGAAAACGGCTATGGAATCAGTCTTTGGAGACTTCGTCGAAATGTGTTTGA
>NZ_DHYX01000065.1:0-11425 GCF_002414285.1 Clostridium sp. UBA5119
TGCTCTTGCAGCTTCGATAGCAGCATTTAAAGCTAGTAGGTTAGTTTGATCAGCTATAGATGATATTGTATCTGCCATAACCCTAATACTATCTATTACAGAACTTTCTTCTATAACCTTTTTCATATTAGCTTCCTTTTGAATGTATAGTTCTTTTGCTATCTTTTTAATCTCTTTGCTATTCTCCTTTACCTTGCTGGCCCTCACTTTAGCATCACTTGCATTATTGCTTCCTTCCATAGCCTTTGAAGATAATATATTCACACTTGAATCCACTTCTTCAACAGATGCAGTTATCTCTTCTGTAGCAGCACCTGACTCCTGCATACCACCTGCAATAGTATTAACAGCCTCGTTAACATTTACAGTTTTAGCTGCTAATTCCTCAACAGTTGCTGAAAGTTCTTCCGCAGATGCACTTATATTTTCTGAATTCTCCATTATAATTTTTACGATAGAATGAATGTTTTCTGTCATCTTATTCAGATACTTACTCATTTCACCAATCTCATCATTGCTTTTTAATTCTAGTTTTTCTGTTAAATCTCCGTTTGCAATCTTCATAGCAAAAGCATTAACCTTTTTAATGTTCTTTCCTATGTAATTTGCAAAAAATAATATAAATAATACTACTATTACAATTGCAACTACTATTATTATACTGATTTTATTTCTTAGTGAATTAATTTTAAGATATACTTCTTCCTCAGGAATACATACAGCAATAATCCACTCTGTACCTTCTACGGTGCTATAATACACCTTTTGAACTCCTTTATCATCTGTAAATGTTCCTTGACCATTCTTATCAGTTAACATTTTCTTACCTAAGACTGACAATGTAGAATTTTCATCATCTTTTATATTAGTTTTCATAATTTTAGATTCATCTACATCTGCAACATATAAACCACTTTTATCTATTAAAAATGCTCTTCCTTGTGTACCTATTTCCATATTTTTTATATTATTTTGCAAAGTAGATAAATCTATATCTGCTGTGGTAACTCCTATAAAATTATTATTTGAATCGTGCATTGGACATGTAGCAGTTATCATAGAAACTTTCGCTACATCATCATAATAAGGTGATGACCATTCAACACTCTTATCAGTGTCTTGCCCCATTTTATACCAATCACTTGTTTTATAATCTGTCTTACTATATTCATTTGTATAAGTACCTTTACCATTTAATTTGTAAGCATAAGGTCCAAATAGCTGAATATCTCTTATATTTAAATGGTTCAAACCAAACACCAGCTCCAAAGGTTTCATCATTTGTGTCAATTAAGCTTTCCAACACACCTTTATAATTTTCTTCAGTCAGCGATGATATAGAATTCTCAGCCACTTTAGCTAAACTTTCAGATATTTTCTGATGCCTCTCCAAACTCTTTTCAATCTCTTGCGACTTTTCATTTAATTTACTATTCATGTTTATTTCAAGCTCACTATTTATTATCTTTTCTGCACTTGAGTAACTCATATATGCCAGTACAGCCATAGAAGCTATTATTACAGGCATAAGTAACAAAATCATCTTTACCTTAATACTTTTAATTTTTATACCTTTAACCTTCACACCCTTAAACTTCATAATTTCAGCCTCCCTCATTTTTAGCTTATATTTTATAACATATTATTTTATTTATCGTATCAATGAATATATTAAAATAGTGTAAGCTAAATATTTCTTGTTATTTCTTTAAATTGATTTTATTTTCACATACAAAAAATAGTATAAAATATATATAAACCATTTTATACTATTTTTTGTTATTAAGTTTCAATTTTAATTTACTTCTTCATAAATAAATATATGAAAATCCTATATTTTAAACCTCTTAATTACTTCATTAAGTTTCTCAGCTAATTCAGCTTGACTTTGTGCAGTNNTACTTGCTCTATAGCTTTTGTTGTGTCATCCATCCCCTCTTTTATTGTAACCGCTTCTTCACTGGATTTTTGTGATGCATCAGCCATATTTTGAATTGCATCACTTACTTCTCCAACGGTGGCTGTAATTTCTTCTGACATAGCTGCTATCTCTTCTGACATTTTACTTACAAAATCAGAATCATTAAAATATTGATTACCTGTTTGTCCATAGGCATCTAATTGTTCATGAACCCTTGTATTTATAAACTCTAATATGTCACTGCCTGTATCAATGCTACTTTTAAATGCATTTTGCACTTTAACTATGGTGTCTTGAATATTTATTACCGCCTCTGAAGATTGTTCTGCAAGCTTTCTTACTTCCTCTGCTACAACTGCAAATCCTCTACCTTGCTCCCCAGCCCTAGCTGCTTCTATTGCTGCATTTAGTGCAAGTAGATTAGTTTGCTGTGCTATACTTCCAATAGTATCTGCCATAATCTTTATACTATCTACTACTTTTCTATCTTCTATGGTCTTTTCCATATTATTCTGTTTTATATCATATAAATTTCTTGTTTCTGCTATAGCATTCTCACTATTATTTTTAACTTCAGTAGCTCTTTCTTTGAATTCATTTGCATTATTACTACCTTCCATTGCTTTTGAAGATAATATATTTATACTTGAATCAACTTCCTGAACTGATGCACTTATTTCCTCTGTTATAGCACTTGACTCTTGCATTCCAGAAGTTATATTATTTACTGCTTCATCAATTGCTTCAGCTTTAGAAGATACTTCTTCAACTATAGCTGAAAGTTCCTCTGAGGATGAGGTTATATCTTGTGAATTTTCCATTATTAATTTAACTAAATTCCCTATATTCTCTTGAGCAGAATTTAACGCCAATCCAGTTTGTCCAAATTCATCTTTTCTTGTAATAATAATTGGCATTGAAAAATCATAATCAGATAATCTCTTTGCAAATTCTTTTATTTTCATTAGGGGATTTACTATATTTTTATCTAAAATATATGCCATAAATAATATAATTAAAAATGCTACTGTAGTATAGATTATTATTTGGTATGTAACTTTATTAAACTCGTCTATATTATTTTGATTAACTTGTTCAGCATTTTCTATGTTAATTTCAATACCTCTCTCTATTTTTGCAAATATATCAATTCTTAATTGTTCTACTTCTGAATTGTATAACTTAATTGCTTCATCATAATTATTAGCTTTTGCAAGTTCAATAACCTTATTTCTTTTCTCTCTATATTTTGCTAAGTCTTGTTGATATCCTTTATAAAGTTCTTCTTCTTCTTGTGATATTTCCGGTAACTCATCATACTCAGCTTGCAATATTATATCTTCATTTGTTAAATCATCTATAGCGTTTATTTGCTCATCTAATTTTGACCTATCCCTTTCAAAAACAATTTCTAGCATATAAGTAGTAATTTCACCTATATTTACTCTTATTCCTTCTAAATCTTTGACTGATACTAAATTATTACTATACATTTCATTTGCATTTTTATTTATAGATGCACAACCTATTATTCCATATACACCTATCAAGACTATAAAAATGCATATTACTGAAAATACTGATATAAGTTTTTTCTTAACTCCTAAATTAATAAAAAGTTTCATACTAACACACACTTTCTTTTTATAATAATTTATTATTTCTTATTTTTCCCTTATATACTTCTCACAATATAACTTGAATAGAATTCTCATCCTATTATATCTCATCAATTCTATATTTTACTATTGATTTATACCATTTTCAATGAAATATACATTTTTTACACTTTAATATTATTTTTTCGACTTTTTACTTTAATTATAATAAATAAACTTTTCTTAATTATAATAAATATTATGTATAATTATTCAAATATATTGACTGTATTGAAATTTATTATCAATTACTATTTCTATTTTAATATTTCAATAAAAACTTATTAATAGTTTCTAATAAAATAATCCCATAGGTTCATGTTTGTTTTTTTATTATGAATAAAAATATTTACTTATTATTTCAGTATTTTAATTCTACTTAAACTAGCAACTTTTTTAAGATAAATAAATTATCGTATAAGAAGAAAGACTATGAGTTATTAATTTAGATATCTCATAGTCTTTCTTCTTGTATTGAAAATTTAAAATTTATATCTTAAACTTTTGAATCATCTCATTTAGTTGTTGCGCAAGTTCAGCCTGAACCTGTGCTGTTTGAGCTACTTGCTCTATGGCTTTTGTAGTTTCATCCATGCTTTCTTTTATAGTTTCTGCTTTTTCACTAGATTCTTGTGAAGATTCAGACATATTTTGAATTGCTTCACTCACTTGTCCTACTGTAGCTGTAATCTCTTGTGACATAGCTGCTATTTCTTCTGACATATCACTTACAAAATCAGAATCAACATAATATTGATTACCCATTTCTTCGTATTCATCATAAGTCTTCATTATATCTACATCAATGAATTTTAATATGTCATTTCCTGTTTCTATACTTTTATTAAATATTTGTTTTACTGTCTCTATAGTTTTTTGTATTTCTATTACAGCACCAGAAGATTGTTCTGCAAGTTTTCTTACTTCTTCTGCAACTACTGCAAAACCTCGACCTTTCTCTCCTGCTCTTGCAGCTTCGATAGCAGCATTTAAAGCTAGTAGNNTGCAGCTTCGATAGCTGCATTTAAAGCAAGCAAATTAGTTTGATCTGATATAGAAGATATAGTATCTGCCATAACTCTAATATTATCTATTACAGAACTTTCATCTATTACCTTTTTCATATTAGCTTCCTTTTGAATATATAACTCTCCTGCTACTTGCTTTACCTTTTTGCTATTATCCCTTACCTTGCTTGCTCTTCCTTTAGACTCACTGGCATTATTACTTCCTTCCATAGCTCTTGAAGATAATATATTTATACTTGAGTCTACTTCTTCAATAGAAGCGCTTATTTCCTCTGTGGTGGCGCCGGATTCTTGTACACCATCTGCAATTATATTTACAGCTTCATTAACAGTTACAGTTTTGGCTGCCAATTCCTCAACTGTTGCTGAAAGTTCTTCTGCAGATGCACTGATATTTTCTGAGTTTTCCATTATTATTTTTACTAATCCATTTACATTTTCTTGTGCAGTATTTAAAGCAATAGCTGTTTGTCCAAATTCATCTTTACTCCCTATACTAATAGGTGCTGAAAAATCATAAGAAGCTAATCGAGTTGCAAAATCTTTAATTATAATTAAAGGCTTTATAATTTTTTTACTTGCAAAAGATGATAAAACTATTGCTACTATTAATGAGGCAATAAGTAAAATTATATTAATAATTATACTCTTTACTAAGTCTTTTTTAATAATAGCTTCTTTTTCAGCTATTATCTTATCAATCTCATCTATATAATTTCCTGTTCCTATTACCCAATTAAAAGGTTCATATAATTTACTATATCCTCTTTTAAGTGATGCTTCTGTTTCTCCCGATTTTGGAAACCAATATTCAGTATATCCTCCATTCTCCTTTTTACCATTCTCTATTATTTCTTTCACAAGATATTTTCCTTTAACATCTTGTGAATTTAATCTATTTGTTCCTTCAGTTTTAGACCCTAAAAGCACAATATTTTCACCCTCAACAGTATCGATCCAAAAATAACCCTCTTCGCCAAACTTCAACTCTCTTACTAAATCTTCACTTTGTTTCTTAGCCTCATCAACAGTTAGTTTACCTATTTCAGTCTTTTTATTTATTGTATCTATCATACCAATTACAATTTCTACTTGTTCCTTAATTTTCATATCATAATCTTCATTTAAGATTTGTCTTTCACTATCTAATAGTGCATTGCTAGTTTGAATATTCATATAAGACATTACTACACTTATAGTAATCGCTGTTATTAGAGTTATTATTACTGTTGCAACACTCATTTTAGAACTAACTTTTTTCATACCTTCAATTCTCATAATATCAACTCCTTCACACTTTATTCATATTATATATATATTGTTTAATTTATCGTAACAATTCGATTATAAGAATAGTGTAAAATTCAATTTTTATTGTATTTACTTTGCTATTGAATTTTTGCTTAAATAGTTTTCTATACATTATAAAAAAGATTGATTCAAGTAATTATCTGAATCAATCTTTTTTAATTTAGAGTCATACCTCAATTCATTAAGGCAGAACACTATTTTCTTTTTAAATAATAGAATATTGGAAGACCAGCAACTGCTATGCCGATCCCTATTATGGAATTCAATGGTGCAGATACGATTGTACTATATAATATATAAATTCCTCCCAATATTCCCACCATTGGAATGAGTGGATAAAGAGGAACTTTATATGGTCTTTTATCTGCAGGTATTTTTTTTCTAAGTCTAAATATACCAAAGACACCCATGACAAAGAATATCCATAAAACAAATATTAATAAGTCCGTAAGAGTATTAAATGTTCCCGAGAAAATATAAATAGTGGCTAATGCGCCTTCAAGAATTAATGCATTAGTAGGAGTTCCAAATTTATTGTGTATTTTACCCAGTTGAGTTGAATAAGGCAATTGTTTTCTCTGTCCCATAGCTAACGGCACTCTAGCACCTGTTAATAAATATCCATTCATAGCTCCAAATACAGATACTATAATTCCTGCAGTTATAAATGCAGCACCACCTTTTCCAAATAGTGAAACTGCTATATCCGATGCTGGTGTTGTTGACGCAACTATATTTTCAATGGGCATTACATTAACCATTGCTATACTTATTAGTGCATATATAAATATAACTGAAGTAACTCCAAAAATAATTGCCTTAGGCATTTCCTTAGAAGGATTTTTTAATTCACCTGCTATATTTGTAACCCCTATCCATCCATCATAAGCCCATAAGGTACCTAATACTGCAGCTCCAAAACCAGCTCCTTCAGTCATAACGGTAACGGAGCGAAAATCATGAGTTTTACCACTAATTAAACCAAATGCAATAATAGCAACTATTGGAACAAGCTTTCCCACCGTTGAAATAGTTTGAATTGCTCCCCCATATTTAGTACTAATTATATTCATGATTATTACAAACACTAAGATTCCCACTGCTAGAAGTTTTTGCTGGAAATCATTCATTGGAATAAAAAATGTAGCGTAAGTTGAAAAAGCTATGGCTAAAGCTGCTCCCGAAGCAGGATAAGATATTACTGTTTGAACCCATCCTAATAGGAAACCCCATACGTCTCCATACAACTCCTCAAGATAAACATATAACCCACCAGTTTTAGGTATAGATGAAGCTATCTCCGCAATGGTAAGAGCCGAAGCTAAAGTTATAATACCTCCAACTACCCAAGCCATTATACCCATTATAGGTGAACCTGCATCATTAAAAACAATACCTGGTTTTAGGAATATTCCAGAGCCTATTATCATTCCAACTACTATTGCAATGGCTTCAATAAATGTTATTGTCTTCTTTTGTGTTTTTTCTATCATTGTTTCCTCCTAAATAGCTTTTTATAGCTTTATTATTTCTTGCAATTTGTTTTTTATGCTTAAGACTTAAGGGAATAAATTGCTATACTTCCATAGGAAATCAAATTTTCACCATCTCAATTTCTTAAGTAATTTCACAAAATGCATTTCTTGTATATTAATTTTAGAAATTAAATTAATTTATCTTATATTTTAAAAAATTTTTGCTAATTAGTCTAGTGTAAAATCACTTATATAAGAAAAACTATGCATAAAAATTTTTATTGATAATTTTTTATTAGAATGAATAATATATTTTTTTTTGCAAATTATAAGTTAGGTAGGAGGTGATATGTCATGGAAAACAACAATTGTAGAAATAACAACAATAACAAAAATAACAACAACAATAATAACAAAAACAACAACAATAATAACAAGAACAACAACAATAACAATAACAATAACAATAACAACAATAACAACAAATAATAATATTTCACAGACTCAAATTATGGAAACAAAAGAATTTGTTTCTACACGTAAGAAAGTGGCAACAAAATCAGTATTAGCTGGCTTCGTTGCCACTTTTATGATAATAAAAGTAATAAAAAATTATTTAGTTTTAAAACAAAAACTGTTCTTAAATATTATTGTAGCTAGTCTTCTGGTTTATAAACAACTTCACCATCAATTATTGTATACAAAGTTTTTGTAAATATCTCCATGGGATTGCCATCAAAGATTGCAATGTCAGCATCTTTTCCAGCTTCAATACTTCCAA
Source organism: Clostridium sp. UBA5119 (assembly GCF_002414285.1). NCBI lineage: Bacteria > Bacillati > Bacillota > Clostridia > Eubacteriales > Clostridiaceae > Clostridium > Clostridium sp. UBA5119. Next base: position 8,175 of record NZ_DHYX01000065.1, read on the forward strand.
CTCTATGTGATACATTACATATTTCAGCTGCATTTATTGTAATTGCTTTAAGTCCTTCATCTATACCTAATCCTTCTTTTGCTGCAAACCCAGCACAAATTGCTAAATCTTGTATTCTTGTAACTGGATGGTCTGTAGTAATGGCTACCTTTACACCCGCCTTATGCAACAAGCCTGCTGTTTTAAAATCCATATTTTGTGTTTCTATTTTATTACGTACTGATAGAGTTGGCCCAATTATAGCTGGGAATCCTGACTCCTTTATCTCTTCTGCAATTAAATGTCCTTCTGTACAATGATCAAGGGTCATTTTTAATCCAAATTGTTTAGCTATGCGTATTGCAGTTAGAATATCATCCGCTCTATGTACATGTGCTTTTAAAGGTATCTTTTTATCAAATACAGGTATCCAACATTCTTTTCTAAACTCTTCATTAAAATCTTTGTCTTCATTACCTGATTGTTGAGAGTTTTTCTTATTTTTATAATATTGCTGAGCTTCAAACAACTCTTCTCGTAAAAGAGCAGCTATGGACATACGTGATGTTGGCATCTTATCTTTGTCATTATAATTTGATTTTGGATTTTCTCCAAATGCAACCTTCATTGCAGCAGGTTCCAGAACAATCATATTATCTATTGCTCTACCATGAGTTTTGATAAATACAAACTGTCCACCCACAACATTGGAACTTCCTGGTCCAACCATTACTCCAGTAATCCCAGCACTCAAGGCCTTGTGAAAAGTGGAATCCATAGGATTAATAGCATCTAAGGCTTTAAGGTAAGGTGTAACTGGCTCAGTCATTTCATTGCAATCATTACCTTCGAACCCTTTTCTTTCTTCTTGAATACCAATATGACTATGAGCTTCTATTATTCCAGGCATAACTATACAATTACTTGCATCAATAACTTCAGAAATGTCACTGTTATCTTCATCAATGTATTCTCCTACCTTTATAATTTTTTTCCCATCTATTAAGATAGATCCCTTATCATAATCTACACCAGCCATGGTCAATATTTTACCATTTTTAATTAATAACATAATCTTCACCTTTCTAACATATAATATTCACTTAAAATTATAGCTAAATAACTCTAATTTCATCTTAATCTAGATACATTTCTTAGCTAGATTTATCTCTTATCTAAGTATTTATATTTTGTAGGATTTTAAATAATTATTCATAATATTTTAAAGTTAAATATTGCTAAAAACTTTCTCTAGATATTGAACTTTAAATCCACTTAATGTAAGTAATAGTTGAGAAGGAAGATAAAATAACCATATTAAAAAACCCTGAAAAAATTTTATGTTGTCTCCTGCTACTATATTATAAAGTCCCACATTTAAATCACACATAAAAAATAAAAACATACCTAAAGCAATTATCCATGAAGTTTTTTGAGAATATTTACCTCTGGTTATGGTACTCACTGAGGAGTAAAGACTAGTGATTAATAAAGATGCATATATAAGTGCTAGAACAACAAGATTTTTTTCTATTGATGCTATTTCTATTCTTAATGAAACTGTTAAGGCTATGGACAATGATACTATAAAAAACATTAAATTTTTATGTTTACTATTTTCCATAATACTATGCCTTATTATGTAAGTTATTTGAACTAGAGAAAAGAAAAAAATCCCCATGATATAATTACCGGAAATTGCAAGAAAATAATCTGCAATTAAGGTAAATAGCCGAGCAAGCTGAACTAACCCTTTATCTCTTTTGCCATATCCATGAGATTTAATTAATAAAGATATTATAAAGCAAAGTACTATAGCTGAATATTTTAATGTGACTGAATATGTGTTTTTTAAATCTTTTGTTATAAAATCAATACATAAAAAAATAAAGTAAATTATAATTACTGTCTTAAAGCTGATTTTTATAAGATTTTTATTGCTTATAAGTTTATCCATTTACATCACCCAAGTATATTTATTTGCATTAACTGAGATTTATATTATTCCCTTTAATTGCTTTTTATACTATTTGAATAAACCTTACATATACAAAAAAACTAGTAAGGATTTCCCCTACTAGTCTCTTTGTTATTAATTTTTCTTTATCAGAGATGCCGCTTCTGTCTTTCCCTCAAGAATATAATTAAAAGGAAAAGCAAACTGGAGATATTTAAATACCCACTTATTATTTTCTTTAATAAGCACACCCTCTAATCTAAATGGCCATATACAATTTTCACCTTTAGCATTTTCTTTGAAGGTTTCAGCAATTCGTCTTCTAATGTTAAAAAGCTTCTCTTTATCATCTAAATCCTTATTAAATATATCCTTTATTTTATTAACTGTATTTTCAAAGGACTCTTCTTCTGAAATAACTTTTTCCATAGTACCTCTTATTACTACCCAAGCTATATCCTCATTAAAATCAACCATAGAATTTTCACTGTCTAGTCTGATCNNATAGCATCCTCTATGACCCTTAATTAACTTCTTAATTCCTTCTTTACTAGTGAATATTTCTTTATCTGTACTAGCAACAAATACATTTTTAGAAGAAAAATATTTATCAATTATAAAATTTAATTTCATATTCTTATCTAGATACTCACTATTAAAGTCTTTTATTAAATCTGTTATTTCATTTTTCATTAACTTATTTTTATGATAAGCTTCTTCTAGTTCCTTTATTTTTTTATTAACCTGAGTTCTATCACAACTATCTTTATATTCCCTTACATCTGGTACGTGTCCAACTACAGGCAAAGAAAACTGCATATGCTTTATAATCCATCTATTTTCTTTTTTTATTAATATAAAGGAAATACGTATATCCCATAGATAATCTCTTTCTATATTATCCCTTTGATTTAATAAATGGCATAAGGACCAATTAATTTCTGTCAATTTAACTTTATTAGATTTTTTACTTTCATCAGAACTTTCATCAAAATATTCTTTAATGTATCCTAAGTAACGTGTATATGTGTCACTTCTACTGTTAAAAGAATATTTCACTGTAGCTGGAGTATAAATTATAGCTGTATTTTCAAGTTCCATTATAGTAGCCTCATCAGCTATAACTCTTAAATCACCCCAATATTCCCAGTCACTTAAAAATATATCCTTAACTTCCTCATATCCAATACACCACTCGTCATCACATGTACCTACTATAGTTACACTTTCATCCTTATCAAATAATTTATCCATAAAGCTATCTATTTCATTAATATCCCTTTTAACATAGGCTTCATTAAATATATTTAATATT
>NZ_DHYX01000050.1:0-90572 GCF_002414285.1 Clostridium sp. UBA5119
CGTAAGTCCAATAGTTATATACTTTTACAGTTAAATAGCTAACTATTTAACTAGTTGTTTTATTCATGCGGGGTTCAGATGATTTCTCATCTATAGGGTGTAATTAAATTACACAGAAAGCAGAGAAAATTGACAAAAGATGTAATCAATGCTATGCTTTAAGAAATTAAATATTTAGGGAGCTTGTATAACAGGCTGAGAGGAAGCAAAAGGTGGCTTCGACCTATAACCTGATTTGGATAATGCCAACGTAGGGAATTACATTAAAAATATTAATGGGACATACTATTTGGTATGTCCCATATTTTTTTAGATTCTACAAAATTCTGTTAAGGAAGTGTATGAAATGAATATAAGTAAAAGTGAAATGAAGTTATATGTAGTAACAGATAGAAGTTGGGTAGATGGAAAATTATTTACTGAAGAAATCGAAAAAACTTTACAAGGAGGAGCTACATTAATTCAGCTAAGAGAAAAAAATTTATCCTATGATGAATTTCTAAAGGAAGGAAAAGAGATAAAGAAGATTACAGATAAATATAATATTCCTTTAATTATTAATGATAATGTGGAAATAGCTATAAATATTGATGCATCTGGAGTTCATATAGGTCAAAATGATATGGGCGCAGCAGAAGTGAAAAAGCTGATAGGTAAAGATAAAATTTTAGGAGTTACAGTAAAAACTGTGGAACAAGCTATTAAAGCAGAAAAAGATGGGGCAAGTTATATTGGAGTTGGAGCAGCTTTTTCAACTTCAACTAAATTAGATACTAGAGTAATAACCTTTGAAACCATTAAAAATATATGCAAATCTGTAACTATACCAGTGGTGGCTATTGGAGGTATAAATGAGAATAATATTATGAAACTAAAAGGCTTGGGAATACATGGAGTTGCTTTAGTGTCTTCAATATTTTCTAAAGAAGATGTGTTGGTAGCAACAAAACAAATGTTAGAGTTAACTGAATGTATGCTAACTCAATAGAATAGACATGGAAAATAGGGGTGTATTTTAGATAGAAAATACTATACATTGTATAGAGGGGATTGATTTATAATGAAAAAGATACTTACAATAGCAGGATCAGATTGCAGTGGAGGAGCTGGAATACAAGCAGATATAAAAACTATCGTAGCTCATAAAATGTATGCAATGAGTGCTATAACAGCTTTAACAGCACAAAATACCACTGGAGTTTATGATGTTTTAAATGTATCAAGAGAGTTCTTAAGTAAAGAAATCCATTGCATTATGAAAGATATTTTCCCTGATGCCATTAAGATAGGAATGGTATCCTCTAAGGAGATTATTCAAGAGATTGTTGAAAGATTATTAGAATATAAGGCTAAAAATATTGTAATTGATCCAGTTATGATATCTACCAGTGGAAGTAGACTTCTTTCAAAGAATGCCATGGAAGCTTTGATTACAAAACTTTTGCCTATAGCTGATGTGATTACTCCTAATATTCCAGAAGCAGAATGCATTTGTGGATTTAAAATTTTAAATAAAGAAAATATGGTAGAAGCAGCAAAAAAGATTTCAAGGGAATATAAAGGGAAAATTCTTATTAAAGGAGGTCACTTGGAAAATAGTGCTGACGATTTATTATACAAAGATGGAAAAATAACTTGGTATCATGAAGAAAAAATAGATAATTTCAATACCCATGGAACAGGTTGCACCCTATCATCTTCCATAGCTTGTAATTTAGCAGCAGGTTATAGTATAGATGAAAGTATTTTAAGGGGAAAAAAATATATAACAGGTGCTCTAAGGGATAATTTAAATATTGGAAAAGGTAATGGACCTTTAAATCACTGTTGGAATTTATAATGGTAATAACTATATACTTATTAAGTGATTCATATAATTTGCATTAAGTATATAGTTTCAATATATGAATAATATGTAAAGAGGGAGATTGTTTGAAAAAACAGTCTCCTATTTTTTATGAACATGAAAATGATGTATGTAAATTCCATATATACAATATAATGAAAATAATGTATTTAACGAAACATTAGAATACCGAATATTTTTAAATTCTAAACAATGTAAAGAAAATTCTGAAAATTTCCAAAAAAGTATTTACAAAAGTAAAAAATATATGTATTATTATGATAATGAATTTACAAAACTGTAATATATATATTTAAAAGCAATAAATATACAATATATGAAATTAATTACATTATATAAAAATTAAATAATCAGCTTAATTAAAAGCTAAATTTAAAATTGTATTAACCATGGGGATAGGAATTTATACAAGTATATATTTTTAAAATATATCTTTGTATTTATTTATAACTTAATTATTTTAAGGGGGAATAGATTTTGAAGAAAAGAAAATTAATGGCCTTAATGTTGTCAAGTATTTTAGCTTTTTCATTAGTTGGATGTGGTGACAAAGAGAAAAAAGAAGACACATCAAAGGATAAACCAAAAACTGAAGAAGCAGAGAAGAAAATTGGGGGTACTTTAGTTGCTGGAATAACAGAAATGTCTGGTAACTTTAATCCAGGTTATTATTCATCTGCATATGATGCTAATGTAGTTGAGATGGTATTTGACCAACTTATTGTAATGGATGTTAATGGAGAATATCAACCATCAGCAGCTGAAAGTTGGGAATTTTCAGACGATGCCAAGGAAATAACCTTCAAATTGAAGAAGGATATGACTTTCTCTGATGGTGAAAAGGTAACAGCAGATGATGTTGTTTTCAGTTATCAATTTTTATCAGATAAATCTTATACTGGTAGATATGGATCTGTTGTTAAGGATTTAGTTGGATATAAGGAATATTCAAAGGGTAAGACTGAAGAGTTCAAAGGTGTAGTTGCTGTAGATGAGTATACAGTTAAATTTAGTTTTACTGAGCCACTAAGAACAAATCTTGCCAACTGTACTATGTCAATCATGCCAGAACATTATTATGGTGCAAATTGGAAGGTTGGAGATACATCATCCATAGAAGCTATAACAACAAAACCAATTGGTTCAGGACCGTATACTTTAGAGAAATTTCAGGAAAAGGAATTTGTATCTCTAAAGAGAAATCCAAACTATTATGGTGAAGGATATTATATTGAAAATATAGTATGTAAATTTGTTGATCAAACTACTGATATAGTTGAATTGACGTCTCAAGAGGTAGATTTACTTCCAGGAGTTATTGAGCCAGAGAAAATAAATGAAGCTAAGTCTAAGGATTTCATGACTTTCAATAGTTATGATAGAAGTGGATATGGTTACACTAAATTTAACTGTGAATCAGGTCCAACAACAGATAAAAAAGTACGTCAAGCATTATATTATGGCTTTAACATTAAAGAATTTGTAGATAGTTATTATAAAGATGAGACAACTGGAGATGTACTTGCATCAGTTCAATACCATCCATTCTCTCAAGTCTCTTGGGGTATTGATGATAAATTAGTTAGCGAAATGACTGAGTATAATTTTGATTTAGATAAAGCTAAGTCTTTATTAGATGAAGCAGGCTGGAAGGTTGGTTCAAGTGGATATCGTGAAAAGGATGGAAAGGTTATGGAGCTTAATGTAGCGGCTATACCAGATCATGATATTTTAAATACTCTTATTCCAATGTGGCAAAGAGACTGGGGCGAAGGTTTAAAAATTAAACTTAATATAGCATATCTTGAGTTTAATACATTATTAGATTACGTTATCTATAACTCTGATGAAAACGTAGATAAATGGAGTATATACTTCATGGCAACATCTATAAATACCCCAGACCCAGATAGTTTATATTCTGAAGTCCACTCAGATTATATTGGTACTGGTAAAGATAATACAGCTAGATATAATAATCCAGAAGTTGATAAATTGTTAGATGAAGCTAAGAGTATTATAGATAAGGAAGAAGCAAAACCTTATTATAAGAAAATAGCTAAAATCCTTAATGAGGATGCACCTATAGTTCCTGTATATGCAAATACTTATTTTGACATGTATAATAAGAAAATAAAAGGCCTAGAAACAAGCCCATTCTGTGATTGGGTAAAAGCATTAAGACATGCTTATATAGAAGAATAATTTTAAATTTCATATAGGCTATTGGCGCCCTGTATAAAATTGCAGGGCGTTATTAAAATAAGTTTAGGGGTGATGAAATGTTAAAGTTTTTAGGCAAAAGATTACTTAATTTAATCCCAGTTATGCTAATAATAACAATAATACTATTTATATTATTACAACTAATGCCTGGAGATCCAGTTAGCGCATACTTAGGACAAGGTTCTAAGACTACTCCGGAGCAGCAACAAATGATTAGAGAGCAATTAGGATTAGATAAAAGTCCAGTTGTTCAATATTTTAATTGGTTGGGAAGGACTTTAAAAGGAGATTTTGGTTCTTCATTAAAATTTAGAAAACCTGTAAGTGATGTTATAGGAGATTATATTTGGAATACATTTATACTAAATATAGTATCTATGGTATTGGCCTTTGCAATTGCAATTCCAGTAGGAATAAAATCTGCAGTAAAGAAATATGGAGCATTTGATAATTTTTGGACTGTATTTTCTTTAGTTGGAGTAGGAATGCCTTCATTTTTCTTTGCATTACTTATGATTTTCTTTATAGCAGTACCGAGTAATGGAGCAATACCGCTTAATGGTATGAGAACTCCAGTAATGGCAGCTGTTGGCTATGATAGCTTCATGGCTGAAGTAATAGACATAGCTAAACATATGATTTTACCAGTAATAATTTTAACTATTTTAAGTCTAGCTGGGCTTATAAGATATGTTAGAAATAGTGTTATTGAAGTAATTAATCAAGATTATATTAGAACAGCACGTTCTAAAGGTTTAAAGGAGAAGGTAGTTATTTATCGTCATGCCTTTAGAAATGCATTAATACCAATAGTAACTCTTGTAGGAATGTATATTCCATCTCTCTTTGGAGGAGCAATACTATTAGAAACAGTACTTCTTTGGCCAGGAATTGGAAATATACTATATACATCAGTTATGGGTAGAGATATTTGGGTTGTAATGGCAGCTAATACATTCTATGCAGTCCTAATGGTTATTGGAAATCTGGTATCAGATATGTCCTATGCATTGGTAGATCCTAGAGTAAAAGTAGAATAGGAGGTTAGTTTATTATGTTAGAAGTAAAAAAGGCTAAGGCTGAAAAAAAGAAACAAGACCTTCAAGCTATGGGACCATGGAGGGTTGCATGGGAGCGATTTAGAAAGAATAAAATAGCTCTTACAGGTGGTATAGTATTTGGGATTATAGTTTTGTTAGTAATATTAGTTCCTATAATATCACCTTATAATTTAAATGAGTTTGAACTTGTTAATAAAGTTAAACCACCATCAGCAAAGCATTGGCTTGGAACTGATGAACAGGGTAGAGATGTACTTATGAGAGTATTTTATGGTGGAAGGATATCTATGTTTATTGGAGTTGTCACTGCAGGTATAACCGTACTCATTGGTGCTACTATAGGTGGAATTGCAGGATACTATGGTGGATGGGTGGATAACATTCTTATGCGTTTTACAGAAGTAGTTAGCTCGCTTCCATTTATGCCATTAATGATATCGTTGTCCTTTGCATTGATGTGGAGGGTAAGTAGTACCCAGAAGATGTATGTGGTTATGTTTATTCTTGCCATAATATCTTGGCCAGGTCTTGCTAGAATGGTTAGGGGACAAATTTTATCCCTTAGAGAACAAGATTTTATAGTAGCTACAAAGGCATTGGGTATATCTAATAAATCTAAGATAGTAAGACATCTTTTACCTAATACCCTTGCATATATCATAGTTAATGCTACTCTTGGAATGGCAGGTGCAATTTTAACAGAGGCAGGACTTTCTTTCCTAGGATTAGGAGTAATTCCACCAACACCAACTTGGGGAAATATGATTGAAAGAGCTAGAGACTCATTTATATTTACGAATAATCCATGGCTTTGGATACCGCCTGGAATTTTAATCATATTAACCGTTGTTAGTATAAATCTTCTTGGTGAGGGCTTAAGAGATGCCTTTGATCCAAAAGAGATAAGGTAGGTGTGATATATGGAAAATTTATTAGAAGTAAGAGATTTAAAAACATATTTTTATACAGATAATGGTATTGTAAAAGCTGTAGATGGAGTTTCATTTGATGTAGAACCAGGAAAAACTCTTGGTATAGTTGGAGAATCTGGTTGTGGTAAAAGTATAACATCAATGTCTATTTTAAAGCTTATAGATAAACCAGGTAAGATTGTAGATGGGACTATTAAATTTGATAGTAAAGATATAGTACCTATGGATGATAAGGATATAAGAAAAGTTAGAGGAAATGATATATCTATGATATTCCAGGAACCTATGACTTCTTTAAATCCTGTATTTAGAATAGAAGATCAGATAATGGAAGCAGTAATGCTTCACCAAGGGTTAGATAAAAAGGAAGCAAGGAAAATTGCTATTGATATGCTTGCATTTGTTGGAATACCAAGGCCAGAGCAAGTGGCAAGAGATTATCCACATCAATTAAGTGGTGGAATGCGTCAAAGAGTTATGATAGCTATGGCTCTTGCATGTAGGCCCAAATTACTAATTGCTGATGAGCCTACTACTGCTCTTGATGTAACAATACAAGCTCAGATACTAACATTAATGAATGATTTAAAGGAAAAAACCAATACAGCTATAATGCTAATTACCCATGATTTGGGAGTAATAGCTCAAATGGCAGATCATGTAATTGTTATGTATTCTGGAAAAGTGGTTGAATCAGCTCCCATTAAAGAACTTTTTGATAATCCAAAGCATCCTTATACTAAGGGACTTTTAGCATCAATACCAAGTCTAGATCAAGACAAGGAAAGATTATACTCTATAGAAGGAGTAGTACCAAATCCATTTCACCTTCCTGAGGGATGTTATTTTGAACCAAGATGTGAATTTGCTAAGGCTGAATGTAAATGCAGGATGCCTGCTATAACTAATATTTCAGATGAACATCAGGTAAGATGCTTCCTATATAATGAAGCAATAGATGAGAAACATCATAAAGAGGAGGGAATCCATGATGGAAAAGGAAAGAAATAAGATTATTGAAATAAGAAATCTTAAAAAATATTTCCCGGTTAAAGGTAAATCTGCCACTGGAGAGAAACTCTGTGTAAAAGCTGTGGATAATGTTTCCTTTGAAATATATGAAGGGGAGACTTTAGGATTAGTTGGAGAATCAGGATGTGGAAAATCTACACTAGGTAGAACTTTAATAAAGCTCTATGAACCAACTGGAGGAGAAATTCTATATAGAGATCAAAATATTGTAAAATATAATGAAAAAAAGATGAAACCTTTAAGACAGGATATGCAAATTATATTTCAAGATCCATATAGTTCTTTAAATCCAAGATTGAATGTACATTCAATTGTTAGTGAAGCTTTAGTAGAGCATAAGCTATATAAGAAAGGTGAAGAGCTTAATAAAAGAGTATTAGAAATAGTTGAACAGTGTGGACTTTCTCCATACCATATATATAGATATCCTCATCAGTTTTCTGGTGGACAAAGACAACGTATAGGAATAGCAAGAGCTCTGGCACTTAAACCAAAATTTGTAGTATGTGATGAACCAGTATCAGCTCTTGACGTTTCTATTCAATCACAAATACTTAATCTTATGATGGATTTACAACAAAAAATGGGATTGGCATATTTATTTATATCCCATGACCTAAGTGTAGTAAAGCATATTAGCGATAGAGTTGGAGTAATGTATCTAGGTTCTATAGTAGAGCTAGCAGATAAGGAAGATTTATATAATAATCCAATACATCCATATACAAGGGCATTGTTAGCAGCTATACCTGTAGCAAATCCAGATTATAAAAGTGATATGAGTATAATAAAAGGTGAAATTCCAAGTAATGTTAACCTGCCTAAAGGTTGTAAATTTAATACTAGATGCCCTTTTGCTAAGGAGATATGCAAGGAACAGGTACCAGAAACTAGAGAAATAGAAAAAGGACACTTCTGTGCTTGTCATTTTGCAGGAGAGATATAGTAAACGACATAAAAGGAGATGATATGCTATGAAGATGAAAGAGACATATAAAGCAGTATTTAAGAAAAGAGAAGTAAATCCAGAGATGATCGGTAAAGTAGAGTTAGAGAAAAATGATTTACTAGCCCTAGTTTTAGCCACAGCATCGGTGATTGTGCCAGTTTTATTGATTGTATTTGCAGTAATTGCACTTATAATATTTATCTNNAGTATGAATAATCCCCATCTACTCTATAATATAGTCAAGGCTTAGTATAGGCCTTGACTTTTTTATTATTTATATAACAAAAAAAACCCTGATAATCAAATATCAGAGTCCATATGTGAAATTATTGGTTAACAAATTATAAATTAACTTTTTTATTTGATAGTGATTTAGATAATGGAACATATAAGGCAACAGCTACAAATATTGAGAAAGACCCATTTATAAGTGTTGCAGGTAAACTCACTGCAGAACTTAATATTGCCGGTAGGAATCCACTTCCAACAAGAAGTAATTTGAATACTCCAAAGAAAAATTCACCAACTAAATTAAAAGCTATACCAGCTACAGCACCTAATACTGCATATTGAATTTCAATAGATAATTTTTTCGCAAAAGTACATACGAAAGCTAAGCCTAACCCAAGAATAAGAGAAAAAATATACAATACTGGATTAATTACTAGTTTTTTCTCGATACCTGCTACTACAATTTCATTGCCTAAAGAAGTAGCAGTAAAGAAAAGCACTATACCAATTAGGATTAAAATTCCAGAAGCAATGCTTATCAACTTTATAGGTGACTTTGCATTTTTATTTTTTCCTCTTGCAGCAACACATCCTACAATTGCCCCAATACCAAATTTCAAAATCACAGTTTTAGGAACGCTTGATGCATAACCATTCATTAAGTCAAATAAGCCCATACCTATAGAGCCAGAAAGACCACCAATGGTACCAGTGAACAATAATGCTGCTAATATAACAAACATATTCCCCATATGCAAGAATGGATTTCCTACAGGAGAGGGAATAGGTATCTTAAAAAATAATGCCACGTAGCATAAAGCAGCAAAAAGTCCAATTAGAACCATGGTACCAGTAGAAAATTTAGAGTGTGTTTTAGTTTCCATTAATATACCTCCATACTATTGATTTAAATTATTATAAATAATTTGTATAATAACAAATTTAGAAAATAAGTAATGTGAAGTTATTATTCTCTTTAGAATTAATTGAATATTTTGGTGTATTTATATATAATATACATTGGGTTTGTCATTGTTGAAATATACAAAATACATAATTTTAATAGGGACAGTTGAAGGAGAATTTTATGAATGAAGTTAAAAAAGATATAATTAATCCAAAGGATTCACGAAATACACCATTATATATTCAGCTATATAATCATTATAGAAACCTGATTTCCTCAGGAACCCTAAAGGCTGAAAGTAAGCTTCCGTCTATACGTAGATGTGCAAAAGAGCGAATGATAAGTCGGACAACAGTTGAAGCTGCTTATTTGCAGTTAGTAGCTGAAGGTTATGTTACATCTCGGCCTGGAAGTGGCTTTTTTGTAAGTGAATTAAATTATAAAGATATCCAAAAAGTAGAAAAATTACAACATAATAAATACATAATACAAAACCAACCATTATATGACTTTGCTACCTATGCAGTAGATTATAAGAGTTTTGATTTCGATTTGTGGAGTAGATACATAAAGAGTGCACTTCGTAATGAAGAAAGGCTTTTATCTTATGGGGATCCACAAGGAGAGTATGATTTAAGAGTAGCATTATCCAAGTACGTAGCTGATAGAAGGGGAGTGATTTGTACTCCTGAGCAGATAGTAGTTGGAGCAGGCGTTCAAAGTTTATTACAAATATTATGTTCATTAACAGGAGTTAGATCGCCTATATCTTTTACAGGAGCTAGTTTTGAACAGGGACAGGCTGTATTTGAAGATAGAGGATTTAAAACTTTAACTTATAAGAATATTAATAGAGATTTATCTAAATTTAATAAGGATAAAATTAAAATGATTTATACATCACCTTCTCATATAACGCCTTGGGGTGACGTAATGCCAATACAAATTAGATTAGCATTATTAGCCTTTGCACAAAGGGAAGATTGTTTAATAATTGAAGATGATTATGATAGTGAGTTCAGATATTATACTCGTCCAGTACCGTCTCTACAAGGATTAGATGGAGGAGATAAGGTAGTATATATGGGAACATTTTCACGATTATTAATGCCGTCCTTAAGAATTAGTTTTATGGTACTATCTAAAGAATTAACAGAAGTATATGAAAGAAAAGGGAGAGTATATAATCAAACAGCATCAAAAACTGAGCAAATTGCTTTAGGTAAATTTATTAGCGATGGTCATCTTGGAAGACAAATTAGGAAAGCTAGAAAGCTGTATATAGCTAAAAGTCAACAACTCTGTATAGCAATAAATAGTGTATTTGAAGAGAAGGCAACAGCAATACCAGGTTCAGGGGGATTTTTAGTACAATTAGAAGTAAAAAGTAGTTTATCTTCAGAAGAGTTAGCAAAACGAGGTGCAGAGGTAGGTGTTTTACTACGTACCTTTGAAGCAGAAGAAGAGAATGATTATCCTAGATTATTGCTATCTTGCTCGGGAGTTGCTGAAGAAAATTTCCAAGATGCTTTAAGACTATTAAAAAAAGAATTTTTCAAGGAAAAATAGCCATAAATTACATGATAATTGTGATTATAATTTTTTTGAGTTTTTGTTGTATTGAGAAGTAATAGATGATATAATCCGAATACACTTTTATTATTAAAGTGTATTCAGGAGGGTATATCATGAAAAATAATATAACAATAGTATGTGATAGTTCTGTAGATTTAACTGCAGAATTTATGAGAGAAAGAAATATAGAATTTCTATCACTGTTAGTTGATTTAAATGGACACGTATATAAGGATAAGGTGGATTTATCAAATAAGGAATTTTATGAAGCTATAAAGCATAAAGAAACTACAGTTAAAACTTCACAAGTTACTCCTTATGAGTTTCAAGAATTTTTTAAGAAAGAATTAAAATGTGGAAATAAGGTTATTTGTCTTACTTGTTCTGGCAAATTATCTGGTACAAATAGCTCAGCTAATATAGCAAAGATGCATTTAGAAGAGGGTAGTGAAAATATTTTTGTTGTAGATACACTTGTAGCATCTGGGGGTTTTGGATATTTAGTTACTGTAGTAGCAGACATGAGAGATAAAGGATATACGGTAGATAAAATTTTAGATGAAATAAATAACTTAGTAGGAAGATTAGAAACTTTAATTGTAATGGAAACAGTAGACATGTTAAAACGGGGAGGAAGAATATCTAAAGGAAAAGCTATAGTAAGTCATGTTCTTGGAATTAAGCCAATTATAACAGTAATAGATGGGGCTCTTGAACCTTGTGGAAAGGCAAGAGGTAGAAATAAGGCTTTAAAGTATGCAATAGATATAATGAAAACTAGAGAGATAGATCCTCAATATGATATGGTTGTTTCTCATGCAAATGATTTAGAAGCTGCCAATCAAACAGTTAATTTAATAGAAGCTGAACTAGGCATAAATAAAATACTTATCAATGAAATTGGTACAGCAGTTGGTACACATTCAGGGGAAGGCGCCATAGCTATATTTTATATAAAGAATAAGTAATATGACGCTTTTACATGCAAATACTTAATGGAATGATTTCGAGGGCGGGACCATTTATACTAGTTATAAATTCCCCAGGAATTAAAAACCCATTATTGTTTAAGAAGTGAAAATATGGAATGAAAGAATTAAGAAGTTTTGTATAGTAGGAATCTAAGCCTGTTTTTCTAAGCATTCCAATACTTTCAGAAGGAGTGTAAGCCACTTTGGATACTTTACCAAGTATACAACAATCGCAAGAGGCATCATCATATATATAAGAATGTTTTGATGTATATGTGGAATTTATAGGCAAAATACAATTAACTCCTAAGCAGTTAATTATTATATCAAAGGTAGCTCCTTTATTTAATGCTTTCTGTATGGTTTTTAGCAATTCACATATCATTGTATAGGTTAATGGGCCAATATGTTTAGTATCAAATAGATTATCCAAATGTGAAGTTCCATAATTGTTTAATATAAATATACAGTTATCTATGCAGTTAGAAATAGTATTAACTTCTAAACATCCTGTTAAATCTACGTAATCTCCAGAATAAATATTATTAATTAAAGGGCTTGAATTATTAATATATTTTATAATCCCCAAGGCGTTCATTTTATTTCTTAAATTATTGTAATAGCTAAAAGAAGCATATACTCTTTTTAGAGTTACATCATTTCTATCAAAATTTCTACCTTCTAAATATCTAAAAATATCACCATAATTATAGCAGCTATTGCCTATGACAGTATTATCATCCTTATCACCTTTTGTATTTTTATAGTCATTGGAGCATTGGCTTTTATTATTATGTTGATATCTTCCTGTAACAGTGTTATCACTAATTTGCTTGATGGTTATACTTTCAAAATATCCATCAATTAGTATTGAGGATAGATTTTGAATTTCATCTTGATTTAAATATATTGGTGTAAATAAGTCAGCTGGCATTTTATATCTATCCTATTATTGATATATAGTTAATATATTATGAATTCATATTAATGTGAATATTAGAGAGGAAAATGTATATTAAATAAATTGCATTAGAATTATCGATAGAACTTAGTTTAATAACAAAATTTATAAAAACATAAGGAATTTTTTTTATAAACTTTTAATATATATTAAGTAAATAAATTCATGTATTAATTAACTAATTAGTTAGCTAATATATTAGGGGGAATTATGAAAAAGGAAGTTATTAACAATAAAGGTAGTGTTTATGAGTTAGATGGTAGGCCATCATTGACAGAAGCAATTCCACTTGGGATTCAACATGTACTAGCTATGTTTGCGGGGAATATAACTCCAATTATTATAATAGCTGGAGTAGTAAATTTACCTATAGAAGATAAAACATTTTTAATTCAGTGTGCTATGTTTGTGGCAGGAGTAGTAACTTTAGTTCAGCTTTATCCAATATGGAAGGTTGGAAGTAAATTACCAATAGTAATGGGAACAAGCTCTGGATTTATCTCAACTTGTGTATCTATTGGAGGTAAATATGGATTAACTGGAATTTTAGGAGCGTCTTTAATAGGTGGGTTATTTGAAGCCATACTTGGATTATTTATTAAACCTTTAAAAAAAATATTTACTCCAGTAGTCACAGGAACAGTGGTTTTAGCAATAGGCCTTTCGTTGATACCTATCGGTGTTAAGTATTTTGCAGGCGGAGTGGGAGCAAAAGATTTTGGATCACCATCTAACTTACTATTAGGAACGATAGTTTTAGTCATAATAATAATATTGAAAGAATTTACTAAAGGAATGACTAGTGCATCTTCAATAATAATAGGAATTATAGTAGGTTATTTAGTGGCGATTCCTATGAGAAAAGTAGATTTTTCGGTAGTTGGAAATGCACCGTGGATTACTTTACCAATGCCATTTAAATATGGTCTCTCATTTCATTGGGATGCTATTGTAGCGATGTTAATAATGTATATTGTAACAGCTGTAGAAACAGTAGGGGATATTTCAGGAATAACTATGGGGGGATTAAATAGACCAGCTACAGATAATGAGTTATCAGGTGGAGTTATGGCTGATGGATTAGGAAGTGCATTTGCGTCATTATTTGGTGTTCTTCCAAATACTTCCTTTAGTCAAAATGTTGGGCTTGTCGGAATAACAAAGGTAGTTAACAGATTTTCTATAGCCACTGGAGCTATATTCTTGATAATAGCAGGAATTTTTCCTAAGGTAGGAGCTGTAGTTGCTATAATGCCTCAGAGTGTCCTTGGAGGAGCCGCACTTATGATGTTTGCTATGATAGTTATTAGTGGTATAAAACTTATAACTAGTGAACCTTTAGATGGAAGAAATGGGATGATAGTTGCAATTGCCTTAGGGTTAGGTTTTGGGTTAGGATCAGTACCAGAAGCATTACAACATATGCCACAATGGGTTAGTCTTGTATTTGGAGGTTCTGGAATTGTCGTTTCAGGAATCATTGCTGTTATTTTAAATTTAGTTTTACCAAAGGATAAATCAGCTTAATGTAGAATTAAAAGTGGGCTTTTAGCCCACTTTTAATTCTACATTAAGCACTTCTTATACATATTTCTTATATGAATGCTAATACTATTTGTACAGGAGGTGATATTATGCAATCATTCAATGAATATAAATTTGCAAATGTAACAGATGAAGAAAGAAGAATGTTAAGTGATCTTGAACAAAGTATGTCAAAGGATGAAAATAGTAAAATAGTTTTAATAGCCTATGAGAATAAAAGTGCCGAGAGTTAATCTCGGCTTTATTTAGTTTAAGTAGTTAAACCTAGGTTTATATATTTATGTGGATAATATTTGTATATATGTATATATAATTAAAAAAATATATGTGAAAAAATTTTTAAATATGATATACTATGACTATGAGGCAGATTAGAAGTTTGTGCGTTAAGTGCTGGGTGAACAGGGAATTGTCACCAGACGAAAAGGAAACTTGCGGTACTTACTTCGATTCCCACTGCTACATATTAATAGGAATTCTCCTTTTTTATGTAGCTATTATAAAAAGGAGGTTTTTTATGATTTTTTTAGAAAAAAAAGATAATATGCTGAGTTTATTAAAGGAGTCTTCAGCACATTTAAAAAAGACTTCATCACTAACTGGACTAGCATTAATTGCAGCCATTAACATTATTCTTGGATCATTGTCTATTCAATTAAGCCCTATTCTTAAGATTGGATTTTCATTTATTGCTGTAGGTATAAGTGCTTTGTTTTATGGACCTATTGCCACTGGATTTGTAGGAATAGTTACAGATGTAATTAAGTATATGATACGTCCTAATGGTCCGTTTTTCATTGGATTTACTTTCAATGAATTCCTAGCTGGTTTTATAACAGGTTTAACATTATATAAAAAGCCTGTAAGTATAAAGCGAATTTTTATTACTAGATTAGTAATAATGATTGCAATAAACCTAGTACTTACACCAATATGGTTATCCATTATGTATGGAAAAGGAATATTTGTAGCTTACTCAGTACGTATAGTTAAAAGTCTTATTCTGTTACCTATAGAAACTATAGTTTTATATAGTGTATTAAAAACAGCTGAAAAGACAAGAAGAGTTCCAAGTTTTAAATAACATATAGAAATGTACCTTGATATTCTTTTAAATTCCCTTAAAAGAATATCAAGGTTTTAATTTTTTATAATTAAAGTACATATTGATTGTTAGATTTAAACAAAGAGACCCAATTAACTATTAAACAGTTAATTGAGTCTTAAATTTATATTAACCTATTTCTTCGTAAGTTTTATCATCGTTATCCTTCCAAGCCTCAGTATTTTCAAGCCCTGGAATTGTTGATGACTTAAAAATAGGGTCTTTGCCAGCCTTTTTCTGACGAGAATAGTCATCAAGAGCAGCAAATGCATATTTTCCAAGGAATAGTATAGCTATTAGATTTATAACTGCCATGAAAGCCATGAATAAATCTGCTAGATTCCATACCAAGTCTATAGAAGCTTGGGAACCAATAAATACAGTAAGAACGACAAAGGATCTGAATATATTAAGTATCACTTTATTATTACTTATGAACTCAATGTTAGTTTGTCCGTAGTAATAGTTACCTACTATAGAGCTAAAAGCAAACAAGAAAGTACATATAGCTAAGAAATAAGTCCCAATAACTACTCCAATTTGTGAACTAAGTGCACTTTGAGTAAGTTCAATACCCGTTAAAGTAGTTCCTGCATAATTACCGGAAATTAACACAATGAAGGCTGTACATGTACAGATTACTATTGTATCAGTAAAAACACCTAGGGTTTGAGTAAGTCCTTGCTTTACAGGATGAGAAACTGTAGCCGTAGCTGCTGCATTAGGAGCACTACCCATACCGGCTTCATTAGAGAACAGTCCTCTTTTAATACCTTGCATTATTGTGAATCCAAGGCCACCAGCTGCAAATTGTTTTATACCAAAAGCATTTTCAAATATTAATGCAAATATACTAGGAATAGTTTTGAAGTTAATTACTATAACTATAATTGCAACTAAAATATAAGCAGTTGCAAAGATTGGAACGATAACCTCTGAAACCTTTGCAATTCTCTTAACTCCACCAAAGATTACTAAGGCAGTTAAAACTGATAAAATTACACCTATTATCACGGGGTTAATATCAAAGGCATTTGTAAATGCTAAAGTTGTTGTATTAGATTGAGCTGCATTAAATACTAGTCCAAAGCATAAAGTAGTTAAAATGGCAAAAATTGCACCAAGCCAACGCTTACCTAGCCCTCTTTCAATGTAGTAGGCAGGTCCCCCTAAAAAGTTTCCATCCTTGTCTTTTGTTTTATAAATTTGAGCAAGAGTACTTTCTACAAAGCTTGAAGCTCCTCCAATTAAGGCAATAAGCCACATCCAAAATACTGCACCAGGACCACCAGCTGCTACAGCCATGGCAACACCAGCAATATTACCAGTACCTACTCTAGAAGCTGTGCTTATACAAAAGGCTTGAAAGGATGAAACTCCATCTTTATTTTCTTGATCATTAGGCATTAAAAGTCTAAACATTTCTTTAAAAAATCTAAATTGAACAAACTTTGTTCTAAAAGAGAAGTAGATTCCTACTCCAATAAGTAAAACAATAAGTACGTAAGACCACATAAAGGTGTTAATAGTGTTAACCTTGTCAGTTAAAAAATTCATAAAATTAATTAATACATCTTTTGTAGAAATTAAAAAATCCATAACTCATCTCCTTATCTAATTTTTTTATTTAATTATAAAGGTTTATAAAAAATTACAATAATTCTTAAAATACAAGAATTATAGGAAATAAAATTTCCGAATAATTTATCGTATTATTTATATATTATATGGAATTACAAAGAAAATCAATAATATTTGTTGAAAATTAAATTTAATTAAAGATAAGTGTAAAAAAGTTAAATATTAAGAAAAAACTACCAGTACATAATTCATACTGATAGTCTGTGGAATTGTATTAGGTTTTAGCTTTTCATTTTAAACTCATAGAAACATCGCTTACAAGTAACAGTAATTTTCCCTTTGCCTCTAGGTAATCTAAGCCGTTGTCCACACTTTGGACATTTAACTATTTTATAATTTTTCTTTTCATTAAACCATCTTTTGAAGTTACTAAAAATAGGAGCACAATCACCAAAGTGGAACACAGGTAGGTTGCTAGGAATTGCTTTATTAAATTTACTTAAAAATCTATTAGCATACATACAAAATTTTCTATGTTCTTGCTCACGCTTTTCAACATTTCTTGAGAAAACTCTATATAATGCATAAAATAAAATAACTCCCGCTAAAAGACGAGTAATAGAAAATAAATTTAATATAGATGATACTAGAATAAGAAATAATGAAAATAAGTCAATTCCATAGGATTCGCTGAAAAAATTCATTTGATCACCTCTTAATATATTATAACTAATTGTTATTGAAACATTAGAATATCAAAATATGTTTTTAATATATAATTTCTACATACCTCTTGTACTATATTATAGTACAAGAGGACAACTTATTTAAAGTGATTTATGAGGAAAGAATTTTAATATTTTATGAAATAGGATTTTAAAAATGTTAAATATTTATTATATAGATCTGAAAATTAGTCAATTAAAGTATGAAACTTGTTTAAAATATCATGACTACAAGAGTAAAGCTTTTAAAATAATTATTTAGAGGTTATTTATAAATGTTACTTATATCAGAATTTAATTCTTAAGAAATTATTACTTTTCATATAAAAATTAAAGTGATTATTACATCTTTCTTACAATTAGAGGAAACTTATTTTCAAAGTATTAAAGGTATTGTATGCTAACATCATCAAAGATTATGAGGTGAGGAAATGTCTAAAGTTCTAGAATTAAAAAATGTTACTAAGATTATAGGTAATCGTAAAATAGTTGACAATGTCAGTTTTGAAATAAACTCAGGAGAAATATTCNNAAGATGATTACAGGACTTTTAAAAATTGATGAAGGAGATATTTTAATTAGTAATAATGATGTAAAGAAAAATTTTGAAAAAGCTCTTTCTCAAGTAGGGGGGATTATTGAAAATCCAGAAATGTATGGATATCTTACAGGACGCACAAATTTAGAGATATATGGCAGAATGCATGGTAATATTTCTAAAGAACGTGTTAATGAAGTTATAAAATTAGTGAAACTTGAAAATCGTATTAATGATAAAGTAAAAAAATATTCTCTTGGAATGCGTCAAAGACTTGGGGTTGCTCAAGCATTATTACACAATCCTAAGCTTTTAATTTTAGATGAACCTACTAATGGATTAGACCCAATGGGAATTAAAGAGTTACGTGATACCTTAAGACATTTGGCAGAAAAAGAGGGACTAGCAGTTTTAGTGTCAAGTCACTTACTTAGTGAAATGGAGCTTATGTGTGATCGAGTTGGAATAATAGATAATGGAAAAATTATAGATATTAAAACATTAAAAGATATTAAAAAGCAAAATATCGAAAGCTTGATAACCTATGAATTAGAAGTAAGTAATTATAATTTAGCGAGAAAAATTATAGAGAATGATTATAACAAAATATCTGAAGAGATTACTGTAGACTTCAAAGAAAATAAAATAATAATTTCTTGTTCTCGTGATGAAATTGCCAATGTTAATAAAGCTTTAATTATGGAGAATATATTAGTTTACACTATTAAGCCTATTAATAACACTCTTGAAGATGAATTTATGAAGGTAACAACAGGATCTAAAATGCAAATAGTGTAATATAGTAGAAAAGGAGCAGAGTTTAATGAGTAAAGTATGTGGACTAATAAAAAATGAATTGATAAAGCAATATAAAAAAACTAGTGTTAAAGTAATAGTGATTTTAATACTTTTAGCTAGCATAATGTTACCAGTAGCTTTAAAATTTTTAGATAATAGAGAAGGAGCAAAATGGTATATAGATAGTTATAATCAAGACATTCAATGGCAACAAACAGAAATAACTAATATTGATTCAAGTAAGAAAAATAAAGACATTCAGAAGAAAATTTATGAAGAAAACATTAAAAAGTCACAAATTTTAATAGAGAGTAATGTTTCTTGGGATGATTGGAGAAATGAAGTAGCTAGAGAGGCTTCTAATAAATCAAAAGAGGCAATTATTCTATCAGGAATTTCAGAAGGATTAGTAGGTGAAGAATTATTTTTTAATATAGATGAATTTGATATAAATATGTTTAATGAATATTTAGGACTGAGTAAGGATGAACTTCAAAATATAATAGATTCTAAAAATAAAGAAAGTAAGGAATTATATGATTCTGTTATTAAAAATGATTACTTAGTTTACTTAGGGAAGAATATTAATTCTTCTAAGGAAGAAATTAAAAATTTAAAGTCAACTATTAAAATATCAGAAGATGAAGTGAAGAAAAATCCTAATAATAAAAATTATGTTACATCTGTAGAGAATTCTAAAATTCAGCTTGATGCTTTGGAGAAAAGACTTAAGGCAACCGAATATAGATATAATAATAAAATTCCTTATGACAATAAGAATTGGAAAAACAACACTATAAGGGATATTGCCAATAGGATTGATGAAAATGGTGAGAGACTACTTAGTGAAACTGAATTTACACAATACAATAGTGCGGAAATAGCAAAAGGATATACTTATGAGGAGTACAAAAAAGACTATGAGAAGAAAACAAAATCTATAGAACAGGCGATAGCTCTTGATTGGTATAGTCTTGAAAATGATATTCCACAAGTTAAATTTGATAATGATATTAGAAATTCTCTAGATAGAACTTATTTAATGTATGTTAGTGTTGCCATTATACTATGCATAATCATTGGAGGGGGTATAGTTTCTTCAGAGTATTCTACAGGTACAGTTAGATTACTTATGATTAGACCGGTATCTAGATGGAAAATTTTATTTTCTAAATTAATATCAGTATTTATTATAGGATATGGGGTACTGTTAATTACAGTTATATTAAATATTATATCAAGTGGAATTGTAAATGGATTTGGAGGACTTGCTACAAAAGTAATATCCTTCAGCGGAGAAACTATAGTCAAACAAAATTTTGTAATTTCCATTATACCTAAGCTTTTATTCTCAAGCATTAGTTTAATATTTATAATAGCATTAGTATTTGCTATATCAACTATTATAAAGAATACAGCTTTAGCAGTTGGTCTTACTACTGTAGCATACTTAGGTAGCTCAGTTGCTACAATGATTATGGCAAGTTTAGGTATGAGATGGGTAGGGAAAACTATATTACCATATATGAATTTATCAACTTTCATTACAAATTCTGATTATACTGAAATGTTTAAAAGCCAATATAGTATAGTTTTAAATTCAACTATGGGGGCAATTCAATTGAGTGTATTTGCTACAATATTAATTATAGCTTCATTTTTAGTATTCCAAAAGAGAGATGTAATGAATTAATTTATATAATGAAATTCTAAGTAAAAATATTTCTATATTTATTTAAAAAAGTGGGGTTGACAATATTAATCTAGTTCAGTAGAATAATAATTGTAAGGGGAATGGAAAGTTAATTTTATAGAATAATTACAACTTACATTTTAAACTTATTAGATTAAAAATAAAATTTAATATATAGAGTCCGATAGGTGTACTAAGTACTTAATAGGGAATTTGGTGAAAATCCAAAGCTATCCCAGTAACTGTAAGTGAGGACGACTTAGCAAAAGCCACTAATTTATTTTGGGAAGGCGCTAAGAAGTATGATTCACAAGCCAGGAGACCTGCCATAGGATTATGAAATTTGATACTTTCTGAGGAAGAGTTAAAAGATTTATCCAGTGATGGTTTAGGTAAAATATAGTATTTATATTTATAGGTTTAAACTATAAATTAAATTGCAAAAGCTTTCACTTATTTAAATTTAGTATATTCCAAGATAGGTATCAATGATATCTATCTTTTTTTATATTGCTAGGAGAATTTACAAGGATGTGGATTGTAGAATATATAAGCTATTTTACAGTTTTAATAAACTATGAAGCTACAAAGGAGTGGCTTTCTCCTATATAAAATATACAAATAAAGTAACTATATTTTAATTGTTACTTTAGTTATTAACTTAAAGTTTTCAACCCAAAACTTTAGTCAATATAAATGTAAATTTTCTACTTATGTCCCTCTTAGTGGTTTTGATGAAACCAACTAATTTCACACAGGGATGTAACCACTATAATTTGTAGTGGTTACATCCTATAACCCTATAATTGAATAAATATATGATTAAATATAAAAGACATTAAGACTATATCAAAAATTTATGATATAGCCTTAATTTTTTTCTACCAAGAGGTTTATCAAGTTATTTTTATAATATACAGTATGTGTATAAACAATCAAGTTAAAGTATCATATAATTTATAGATATGATATGATAAAGTAAGAAAATACAGATGATTATGTTTATGGAGAGGGATTATATGAAATTAACATTGCTTAAGGATTTGCAGGGAAATGAAATACTTGCTAAGGACATTATTACAGGCTCGGGCAAGACTTTGTTAAAAAAAGGTATTATAATTACTGATCAAGTAAAAAATAGTATTGAACAGCAAGGGATATTTTTTCTGTATGTACAAGACGATGACTTAAAAGATATAAAAGATGATAGTGAACTTATAAATTTAAAAAAAAATATACTTCAAACCATACCTAATATGTTTAGTGACTTAATAAATTATAATAATAAATCTTTAAGTAAATCTCTAACTATGGTTGATGATTTAGTTGAATATATACAGAGTGAAAACTACATAAATCTAAATTTATATGAAGTAAAATTATATGATGATTATACATACATACACTCTGTGGATACTAGTATTATGGCAATTTTTCTAGGAGTAAATATGAATCTTTCAAAATCAAGATTGCGTGATTTAGCTATAGCATCTCTATTTCATGATATAGGAAAAACGAAAATATCTAGTAGAATCATAAATAAACCAGATAAATTAACTGAAGATGAGTTCAAGAAAATTAAGATGCATCCATTATACGGTAGAGATATACTACTTGGTAATCCTATAATAAATGA
The DNA here is from genome assembly GCF_002414285.1 of Clostridium sp. UBA5119. Taxonomy (NCBI): domain Bacteria; kingdom Bacillati; phylum Bacillota; class Clostridia; order Eubacteriales; family Clostridiaceae; genus Clostridium; species Clostridium sp. UBA5119. The sequence goes on from NZ_DHYX01000050.1 coordinate 22,334, forward strand.
AGAGATAATAGGTGGAGTAATAGAACATCATGAAAAGTACAATGGTACAGGTTATCCTTATGGATTAAAAGATAATGAAATATCACAATTTGCAAAAATCATTTCTATATGTGATGTGTTTACGGCCATAACATCAGATAGATGCTATAGAAAAAAATTTGACCCTAGAGAAGCTTATGAATTAATTTTAGCAGAGACATATACAAGTTTTGATCCTGAAATAATTAAGTTGTTTAAAGATACATTTGCAGTTTATCCATTAGGATGTCCTGTATATCTATCAAATAATTTANNATTGCCAGATAGACCAGTAGTAAGAATTGTGAAGGATGAATACAATAATAAAATTAGTCCTTATGAGATTGATTTAAAAAATATTATAAATTTAACAATCATAAGTACTATAGTGTAGTATTTGTAAAGTAAATGGTATCTAAGGAGATGATTAGCATGAATAGCAATGTAGGTGAAAGCTATATGAAAAATATTAAGGTTTTAAAAAATTTATATAGAGAAATATGGTGGAGTATGCCTACATGTGTAGATATTCCCTTAGAAGCTAATGGATATATCAGAAAGAAAAAGTATGAGAAAAAGTTTGAGAAATTTATCGATGAATTTATAAAAATTATTGAAATGTTTCCATTGGAAGAAGAGAATAGAGAATTATGGNNAGAAGAATTATTTAAGCTAGGAACCATAGATAAAAAAATGAAGGATCAGTTTTTTGCAACCACTAAAATATTTATAAATCAGTGCAAGGTCTTTGATAAAGAAATGAATTATGAAGATATTGGGCAAGCTATGAGAAATGTGTGGATTGTTAGTCTTCTTCAAAAGATGAAGGATATAGATATTTCATTTACCATGGCTATTTTTGGATATAGTATGTTGTATCCCTATACTGATAATTATTTAGATAATTTAGATATATCAATAGAAGAAAAGAAAGAATTTAATAACAGGTTTTATAAAAGACTATGTGGTGAAGAGATAGATGGGAGAAATTCTCATGAAAAGCAAGTGTTTAAGTTAGTTGAATATATAGAATCTGTTTTTAATAGAAATGATTATCCGAAGGTTTTTCAAGGACTATTACTAATTCATGAAGGACAAGTAAAAAGCCTTATTCAGCAAGAAGGAATAAGTAACCCCTATGAAAGAGATATGCTAGATATATCTATTGAAAAGGGAGGAACATCTGTTATTGTGGATGGTTATCTTATAAATGGAAACTTAAACAAAGACGAGGAGATTTTTACCTATGGGTATGGATTTCTGCTTCAATTATGCGATGATTTGCAAGATGTAAAGATAGATTATGCAAATAAACACATGACTATAATGTCTCAACTAGCAGGAAAATACCATCTGGATAATATTGTTAATAAGCTTATTAATCTAACTATCCATGTATTAGATGATGCAACTTGTTTTAAAGGGGAAAACATTGAAAATTTGAAAAAATTAATAAAAGATAATTGTATTTTAATGATAATTCTTGCTGTTGTTATGAACAAAAATTATTTTTCAAAGGAATATGTAAAAGAAATTTCTAAATACTTACCTTTTACCATATCATATATTGAAAATATTAAGGGGCATTTAAGAAGAAAGTTTGAAAATATTAAAAAATCTTATCATGGTATTTCATTAGAAGAAATAGTTTACTTCTTAATGCAATAAAAGATTATATTTAATTTAATTCACAAAATCTATATAATTTTTTAGTTGATATAACTTTTAAAAAATGGTATGATTAGTACAATGTACAGGCTATAATATAATAATTTATATATTAAGGGAGTAGTTAGCAGGAAGTATTAAATGACTTCGTGGGATTAGGTCAACATCTTGGATATTTAATATTCTGGTTTAATCTTAAAATACGAGACTTATATTCTTATATCAGAATATGAGTCTCTTTTATTTTGTTAAAATACATAGGAGGAATAAAAATGATATACGCTTTATATGGAATTTTTGCTGCATTTGTAATTGGTTTTTCGATTAAGTTGTCTTATTATGTAGATGAGCTTGATAAAAAAACAAATTTATCAGGAGCTTTTATTGGAGGTGTTATGTTAGCAGCAGTAACTTCACTTCCAGAGTTATTTACAAGTATTTCATCTACTATATTTTTGAATGATGTACAATTAGTTTCCGGTAATATTCTTGGTAGTAATGTGTTTAACTTAACTATTTTAGGAGTGTTAGTTTTAGTAGGAGTTAAGAGATTCCAAAGCTCTGTAGTAACATCAAGCCATAGGAATACATTGAAGCTTTTAATAGTGATATATGGAATAGTATTCATAGCTAATTATATTGGAAGAGATTTTTCGTTTTTTAGTGTAAGCATATTTTCAATAGTAATTATGATATTATATATTTTTGGTGTTAAGACTATGTCAGGGGATGAATCTTCTGAAGATAGTGGAGAAAGTACTTGTAATCTTACAGTAAAGCAGATATATGTGAGATTTACACTTTTAAGTATAGGATTAATTGTGTTTAGTATAGGTATTACTATAGTAACAGATATGATTGCAAAGGAGTTAAATTTAGGGGTTACCTTGGCGGGAGCGTTGTTCCTTGGAGTTGCAACTTCTCTTCCAGAATTAACATCTTCTATATCTTTAGCTAAAAAGGGTAATTTTAATGCTATGATTGGAAACATTGTAGGAAGTAATTTATTTAATTTTTGCATATTGTTTTTAGCTGATATACTATATATAAAAGGATCTATTTATCAACCATCAAACCAAGGATACTTATTAATAATATTTGGATTTATATGTACTGTGGTTGCTTATGGTATGTTAAAGATAAAAAAAGAACAAGCCAAGGAGATACATAAGGTATCAAGTTCGTTACCTTATGTATTAGCGAGTATGGCAATAGTGGCTAGTTATGTAACGTATTTAACAATGTCAATATAAAATAATAGGTTTTAGAAGCTCTGCTTTTAAAACCTATTATTTTATTACTGAAATTTTAAAAAAAGCCACTTTATTAGTTGTGTTAGAATGGATTGTTAACATTTTATCATCTATACTTGTAATTACAATGGTTATTGTATAAAATGTTAATATTGGTAATTAAACTCAAGTGCAAATGTGGATAACTATATTTAGTAAAAAATATAGTATCAAGTTAAACTTTAAGGGATGGTGATTTTGATGTTAGTTATAAATAATGTCACGAAGAAATATGGAAAATTTGTTGCTAATGATAATATAAGTTTTCAAGTGGGCGATGGGGAGATAGCAGTACTTTTAGGGCCTAATGGTGCTGGAAAATCTACTATTATTAAATGTATATGCGGACTATTAAGATTTCAAGGAAATATATCCATAGAAGGTTTTGATAATAAATCCATAGAAGCTAAAAGAATAATTGGATATATACCAGAAGTACCTGTACTATATGATATGTTAACAGTGGAAGAGCATTTAGAATTTATTGCAAGAGGTTATAATCTTACTGACTGGAGAGAATATGCTGAAAAACTGTTAAGGATATTTGAACTAGATGACAAAAAACAAAAGTTTGGTAAAGAACTTTCTAAAGGAATGCAGCAGAAGGTAAGTATTTGTTGTGCATTACTTCCAAAACCTAAGGTTATAATTTTTGATGAACCTTTAGTAGGTCTTGATCCCCATGGAATTAAAGCATTAAAAGAATTAATAATGGAATTAAAAAATCAAGGTGCAGCAATGATAATAAGTACTCATATGATTGATAGTGTGAAAGAGTTCTGGGATGTAGCACATATCATGATGAATGGAAAAATTGCGGCTACGAGGGTAAAAGAAGATGCTGAAAAATCTAATGAAGGATTAGAAGAATTATTCTTTCATATCACTGAAGGAAAGGGTGATCAGTAGTGAAAGGAATAATTTATCTATGGAGAACAACCTTAAAAAATCGAATAAAGGATTTAAAGAATCATCCTGGTAAATTAATAGGATATATAATTTTGATAGCTTTAATGGTTTTTGTTTTTATAACCTCAGCTAAAACTTCTAATAATATTGATGTAAATAGCTTAAGTCCAATGGCGGAGCTAGGAGCAATAATATATGCACTATTTATGTTTTTATTTACAACTCAAATCATCCAAGGATTATCATCAGGAGCTACATTTTTTAAAATGTCTGATGTAAACTTACTCTTTGTTTCTCCTATATCATCTAAAAAGGTACTTATATATGGACTTATAAGACAGTTAGGTACATCTTTATTTATATCCATCTTTATACTCTTTCAAGCTGGTGTACTTAAACAGAGGTATGGAGTAAATCCTATAGGTGTAATAGTAATATTCCTAGGATATTTTATGTTAGTTTTCATAAGTAGTATCATATCTATGGCTATTTATTCAATTACTAGCGGAGATGAAGGTAAAAAGAAAGCAGTAAAAATTTTAATTTATCTTCTAGTATTACCTTTAATAATTTCTATTCTATTTAATATAAAAGAAGGTGGAAGAGGTATAGGAGCTATAGTTAATGGGATAAATGTAAGTTATCTAGAATTTATTCCTTTTGTAGGGTGGATAAAAGGAGTAATTTATGGTGTTTTGATAGGCGAAACTTCTAATGCGTTAATGTACATTATAGCAACACTTATAGGCATAGTATTAACTATAGTTATTCTTATGAAAAGTAAAAATGAATATTATGAAGACGTACTTCAAGCTACAGAAACTATGCATAAACGCATGGAAGATGTAAAAGAAGGTAGAATAGTAGAAGTTAAAGATACTAAGAAGATAAAATTAAAAAATGTTGGAATAAATAAAGGAAGAGGAGCTTCTGTATTCTTTTTTAAGCATATGTTAGAAAACAGGAGAGCAGGAAAATTCTTTTTAGACAATACTACTTTAATTCAAATAGTAGTTGTGGTCATATTTACATTAACAATGAAGGACATAGGAAGTATAATAGCTACCTTTGCTATGGCCACATATATTCAATTATTTATGACTTTTGCAGGGCGTTGGGTTAGAGAACTAAAAATGCATTACGTATATTTAATTCCTGAAAGTCCACTTAAAAAATTGATGTATATAGTTTCTGAAAACTTAATAAAGTGTTTAATAGATGGAATTATACTATTTGTTATTGCAGGAATCATATTAGGCTCTTCACCTATAGAAATATTAGTATGCATAATAGCAAGATTGGGATTTGGAATGTTATTTATAGCAGGAGATGTATTGTCTCAAAAAATGTTCAAACAGGTTACAGGGAAAGGCTTATTAATGTTTTTAACAATACTTGCATTGATAATAATTGCACTACCAGGAATTATAGGTTCTGTAATTATAGCAATTATCTTTGATATAGGAACAATTTCAATAATAATTACATTTGTATGGAATGTGTTCATATCTTTTATAATTATATGGCTATGTAAGAATATATTAAATAACATAGAGCAGAATTTAGTATAACTAAATTAAGAATAACTAGGATTATAAATTACTATTTATATATACATTGTATAAATAAAAGAGACTAACTAAATTATAACCAAAATATAAAATCTTAATGTATGCATAAATTTATTTCATGTATAATACGTTGATTTTATAAAATATATATGATAGCATGTAAATGGAGTTGCTACATAAAATATATTATTAGTAGTAAATAAATTCTCTCTTTCTATACTGAAGGAGAGTTTATTTTGTTTCTTAGGAGGTAAAGATATGAAAAAAAATATGAAGTCAATAATAATTTCTTTAATAGTTATAATTATTGCAATTGGTGGATTTTTTATCTACAAAAATTTTAATGCAAAGCAAAGAGTTGAAGGAGATAAAACTATAGAAGTTACAGTTATAAGTAAAAAGGATAATTATGAAAAAACTTATACACATCCAACTAATGCAGAAACTCTAGGAAAAGCACTAGATGAAATGAAGATAATAGTAGCTGATACATCTCAAGCTACTAGATTTATAACTGGAGTAGATGGACTAAATGCAGATGCTAACAAGCAAGAGTGGTGGAATCTAAAAATAAATGGAGAAAATTCTCAAACTGGTATAGATGATACTACTATAAAAGATGGTGATAAGATAGAACTTATACTTACAATAGGTTGGTAATATGTATAAAACTAAAGATTTGATAATATTGGCATTACTTGGAGCGCTAATGCTTGTGTTACAAGTTATGATGAGTGGAATACCTAATATAGAACCAGTATCCTTTTTACTGGTAATATATACTTTAGTATTAGGTAGAAGAGCATTGGTAGTTGTAGTGGTATTTAACTTTTTACTAGGTCTTGTCAGTGGAATGGGAACTTGGTGGTTTGGATACTGGATTGTTTGGCCTATGTTAGTACTAGTAGTGCTGTTATTTAGAAAAATAATTAAAGAAAATTTTTTAGGTTGGAGTATAATATCCGGTGTGTTTGGAATGTTATTTGGAGCACTGTATTCAATACCATATATATTTACAGTATCTAAAACATTTGCTTTAACTTATTGGATAAATGGAATACCATATGATTTAATTCATATGGTAGGTAATTATTTTATTATGTTAATGCTTGGAAAAAGGGTATATAATTTATTGAAGAATTTAGTAGCAAAATATAATTTAGATACTAAATTTTGAAGATAGATAGGTTTAAAAACATAAAAAGAACTTTGAAATTTCAAAGTTCTTTTTTATTTTTTTTTTAGGATTAGATTGGGGAATTAAGCTAATAAATAAAGTAATTAAAATGTATTTATGTTATATTTATCATATAGTGTCATTGCCTAAACATATAATTTATATAAAATATAAACTAAAAGGTTAAGGAATAAATTGTAAAAGTTAAGAGGTGGGAATATGAAGTTACTAGAAACAGAAAGATTGATTTTGAGAAGTTGGAAAATAACGGATTTGGATGATTTTTATGAGTATTCTAAAAATCCTAATGTTGGTCCTATGGCAGGATGGAAACCCCATAAGAATAAAGAAATATCTAAAGGGATACTTCAGTCATTTATAAAGAATGATGAGGTATGGGCAATTGTATATAAGAAAAATAATAGGGTAATTGGTTCCATTGGTAATCATAGAGATGTGAAAAGAAATTTATTAAAGGCAAGAATGATAGGATATGTACTTTCAGAAGAATATTGGGGAAAAGGGATTATGACTGAAGCAGTAAATAGGGTAATAAAATATTTGTTCGAAGAAATAAAATGTGAAGTAGTATCTTGTTATCATTATCACGGAAATCATAAATCTAAAAGGGTTATAGAAAAGTGTGGATTTAAATATGATGGAACATTAAGAATGGCTAGCGAAACTTATGATGGAAGAATATATGATGATCTATGCTATTCTATAACTAAAATGGAGTATTGTGATGAATATAAAAATAAATATTTATAGGTAAAGTATAATAATCATAGATTGAATAGATTGAATAGATTTAAAATATAGACTCCATGAATAATTAGTTCGTAGAGTCTATTAATTTTAGTTAACTATTTTTAACTTTAGGTTTATTTACTATATATATTCCAACACATACAAATACAAGTGCCAACAGATTCCTCCAATGCCAAATAGATTCTTTTAAAAATACAGCAGAAAGAAAAACACCAAACACAGGTGTTAAAAAATTGTATATAGAGATTTTACCAACATTATTATGTTTTAATAATATAGTCCATATTGTAAAAGCCACTGAAGAAAGAAGGGAGAGATATAAAAGCAATATCATAGCTTCAGTAGAAGGTATAGAGGTTCGTGCACCTCCAAGTGCGCCTACAATTATAAGTAAAGCCCCTCCAAAGAGTAGTTGCCATCCTGTTACTATCATGCTATCTTCTCTTTTAGCAACTTCTTTACTTATAAGAGATCCAATTGCAAAGGAAGCAGCAGCAAGAATAATAAATCCTTCACCAGTAAAGGTAAAACCACTTCCAACTTTACCACCTAAGTTAATTATAACTACTCCCATAAATCCAACAATACATCCTAAAACCTTTTGGAAATTTAATTTATCATCTGAATATATAAAATGAGCAAGAATTACAGCCATAAAGGTTGCAGTACTGTTTAATATGGACCCCTTAACACCGGTAGTATGAGAAAGTCCTATGTAGAAAAATAAATATTCTAAAGTAGTTTGAATAAACCCAAGTAGTGCAATATGACTTAAGGCCTCCTTTTTAGGAATAGGAAATTTCTTTTGGATTATCCAAGTTAATAAAATTACTAGAAGACCTGCTAAAGCAAATCGATAGCCTGCAAATATAAGCTTACTAAAAATATCATTTTCGCCTATAGAAAATAAAGAGTAGCCAATCTTTATAGATGGATAGGCACTTCCCCAAAGTAAGGTACATAGTAAAGATAATAATAAAATTACACCACTTTTTTGAAAAACATCCTTTTTACTCATAATTTAAATAATCCCCTCTGTACATTTAAAACTTAAATAATTACAAATTAACTTATGTCTATTGTGAATATAGTTTTAAATATCTAATTATCTCAATTAGAATTTTACTATTATATGCAACCAATGTAAATGAACTTTATTATTTGTTGTTTTTAACAATGAAATTCATATTATCTAAAATATAGAAAACAAATTTTAATATAAAAGTTCAATACAAATATATAAGGGAAATACAGAAAAATGGAGAACGGAGAATTTTAAGTAATTTAATCAAGTGTATTTAAGTTTCAAGAAGTTGAAAATGATTATCAATTAAGATATTATGAAGTAGAGATAAGCATTATCAATTAAAATTATATTTCAATTAATAATGTAGTTTTATTGTTACATCAAGTATATATAAGTGTTTGAAAATATCACATAATTTAATACATAAAGATATTTAGGATACATAATAAAGTTTTGGAGGAAATATGAAAAAGAAATATTTAATTCCTTTATTCATAATACTGTGTATGTCTTCAATATTTATAGGAGTTCAGAATATAAGTATTACAGATATAATGCAATGGAACCACGGTAAGATGAATATAATAATTTTAACTAGATTGCCGCGGCTTATTAGTATAGTGGTAGCTGGAGTAGGCATGAGCGTTGGTGGAGTTATAATGCAGCAAATTAGTAATAATAAATTTGTTTCTCCAAGTACAGCAGCTACCGTAGACTCTGCAAAGTTTGGGGTACTAGTTTCTATGCTACTATTTTCATCAGCAACTTTGATGCAAAAGATGATAACAGCATTTATATTTGCCCTTTTGGGAACCTTTGTATTTATGAAAATACTTAAAACCATAAAAATGAAGAATGTTGTATTCATACCTCTAGTGGGAATAATGGTAGGAAATGTTATAGGGTCTATGACAGATTTCTTTGCTTATAAAAACAATTTAGTTCAAAGTATGGGAACTTTTCTCCAAGGAGATTTTTCCATGATTATAAAGGGAAATTATGAGCTACTCTATTTGACTATACCATTATTAATATTAGCACTTTTGTATGCTAATAAATTTACTATTATAGGAATGGGGGAGAATATCTCATCAAATTTAGGGATTAACTATAATAAAGTTGCTAATATTGGAGTTATAATTGTTGCATTGATTTCAGCTTTAGTAGTAATAACTGTTGGGAATATACCTTTTATAGGATTAATAGTTCCTAATATAGTATCTATATTTAAAGGGGACAATCTTAGTAAGAATATTTGGGATACAGCTTTGTTTGGAGCAATATTTGTACTAGCATGTGACATTATAGGTAGACTTGTAATTCATCCCTATGAAGTACCTATAAGTCTTACTGTAGGAGTTACAGGAAGTATTATATTCCTTTACCTGATATTTAGGAGGAATAGAAATGAAGGATAATATAGATAAAAAGAAGTTATATATACTTGGAATAGTTGCATTATTTTTTATTAGCTTATTTTTGTTTCAAGGATTAAATAGTAGAAACTGGGATTATAACCTATCAAAGAGAATACCTAAGGTTATAGCTATAGCAATTACTGGAGGGTCAATAGCCTTTTCTTCTATGATATTTCAGACAGTAACAAATAATAGAATCCTAACGCCAAGCATACTTGGACTTGATTCCTTATATATGTTTGTACAAACCATATCTATGTTTTTATTCGGAGCATCAAGTATATTTATGATAAACAGAAATGTGAATTTTATGATTTCAGTTACCATAATGTTAGTTGGAACTTTAGTTCTTTATAAAATATTATTTAAGAAAGACGGAAATAGTAATATATTCTTTTTGCTATTGGTGGGAACAGTATTGGGAACCTTGTTTAAAAGTATGACATCTTTTATGCAAGTAATAATTGATCCAAATGAATTTGAAACATTGCAAAGTAAAATGTTTGCTAGCTTTGCTAATGTTAATACAGATATATTGTTAATATCAGTAATAGCCTTACTAATCATTTTTGTATTATTTTATGACGATGTAAAAAAATTAGATGTTATGCTTTTGGGAAGAGATCAAGCTATAAACTTAGGAATAGATTTTGATAGATTTTCTAAAAAAATATTGATAGTTGTAGCAGTATTAGTATCCATATCTACAGCTTTAGTTGGACAAATAACTTTTCTTGGATTATTGGTAGTTAATCTATCTTATCAGTTTCTTAATACATATAAACATAGTTATCAAATAACGGGAAGTATATTGATAAGTATAATTGCTTTAATAGCTGGACAGTTCATAGTGGAAAGAATATTAAACTTTGGAAGTACAGTAAGTATAATAATTAATTTTATTGGTGGAATTTACTTTATATATCTTTTAATGAAGGAGGGAAAATAAATGATAGAAGTTAGAGATATAGTTAAAAAGTATGGAGATAATCCGGTAGTAGACAATGTATCTTTAAACATTGAAAAAGGTAAAATTACTTCTTTTATAGGACCAAATGGAGCAGGAAAGAGTACTTTGTTATCAATGATATCTCGTATTATGAAGAAAGATGAAGGCGAAGTTATTATAGATGGTAGAGAGTTAGAAAAATGGGACACTAAAGAACTAGTTAAAAAGATAGCTATACTTAAGCAGTCTAACAATATAAATGTAAGATTAACTATAAAGGAAATAGTTAACTTTGGACGTTACCCTCACTGCGAAGGTAGACTGACAAAGGAAGACACAAAGTATGTAGATGAAGCCATAGAATATATGCAACTTAAGGATATTGAAGATAGATATTTAGATGAGCTTAGCGGTGGACAAAGACAAAGAGCATATATTGCTATGGTAATAGCTCAAAATACAGAGTATGTACTATTAGATGAACCGTTAAATAACTTAGATATGAAGCATTCAGTACAGATGATGAAAGTATTAAGAGGACTAGTGGATGATCTTGGAAAAACTGTAGTAATAGTTATGCACGACATAAACTTTACATCAGTTTACTCAGATAAAATAGTTATTCTTAAAGATGGAAAGATAGTTAAAGATGATATAACTGATGCCATAATATCAAAGGATGTTTTAGAAGACGTATATGAAATAGATTTTCACATAAAAAATATAAACGGAAATAATATCTGCGTATATTTCTAAGTGAGACCCAAAATCTATGATTTGGTTGGTCGAACTTAAGTGACTATTTAAATCTATGATTTAATTATGAGAACTTACTCATTTGAGTGTAACGAAAATGAGTAAGTTCAAATAGTAAGGTAACAAGGAGTATCCTTACGAGTAAAGCGAGAAAAAGAAATCTATGATTTCCATAACAATAAAGTATAATTTCTTTTTAAAATTAAAATTAAAGAAATTTATTATAAATAAATATTAAGATATAAGGGAAATATTAATTGGATATAAATGAAAGGAATAGGTGAAACAAATGAATAAGAAAAAAATTAATATAATAGTAGGAGTTGCAATAGTTGCTTTAATTAGTGTGTTTGCAGCTACAAAACTTGGTAGCAAAGATAATGAAGGGGAAAAAGGTGAAACTATAAAAATAATTCATACTGCTGGAGAAACTGAGGTACCTAAGAATCCAGAAAAAGTAGTAGTATTAGACTACGCTTCTTTAGATATTATGGATTCATTAGATATAAAAGGATTAGTAGGATTACCAAAGAAAAATCTGCCAACTTATCTTTCAGAATATAAGGAAGAAAAATATGCAGATTTAGGTGGATTAAAAGAATTTAGTCTAGAAGTAATCAACGAAATCAAACCGAATTTAATAATAATCGAAGGTAGACAAGCTGATTATTATGATGAACTTTCTGCTATAGCTCCAACAATACAATTAGGAACAGATACTACAAAGTATTTGGAGTCATTAGAGTCAAATGTAAACATAATAGGACAAATATTTGGTAAAGAAGATGCAGCAACATCTAAATTAAAAGAACTTAATAAAAGGGTTGAAAATGTAGGCCAAAAAGTAAAAGAGCAAGGTTTTAATGCTTTAGCTACTATAATAACAGATGGTTCTATGAGTGTATACGGAGCCGGTTCAAGATTTTCAATTATATTTGAAAAGTTCGGCTTTGTTCCAACAGATGAGAACATAGAAGTATCAAAGCATGGACAAAATATAACTTATGAGTACTTGTTAGCTAAAAACCCAAACTATCTTTTTATAGTTGATAAGTCAGCAGGAACAAGTGGATCAGAAGATTATTCAGCAGCTAAAGAAGTAATAGAGAATGAGTTAGTTAAAACTACAGACACATATAAAAATGGAAATATAGTTTATCTAAATGCTCAAGCTTGGTATGTGGGTGGAGCTGGGCTTCAAGCAGCAGATTTAATGATAACTGATATGGAAGTTATAACAAAATAGTAGTTAGTAAAATAAAAATAGCTATTTGACATTTTAAAAGTCAAATAGCTATTTAGTTGTTATAATACTTTTATCATATTAAAGTTAGTTATATAATATAAAAACTGTAATTTAAGAGTAGAATAAATTCATAAACTACATATTTATATAGAGAGGAGGTGTTTCTATGGAAAGTAGAAATAGTAGTAATTATAAGGGGATTGATATAAGTAGTTGGCAAGGAAATGTAAATTTTAAAAAAGTAAAAGACAGTGGGGTAGAAATAGTTTATATTAAAGCAACGGAAGGTATAAGCTATGTTAATAATTATTTTTCTTCATCCTATAAAAATGCTAAAGAGCAGGGTTTGAAGGTTGGATTTTATCACTTCTTTCTAGGAGGAATAGATCCTAAAGCTCAAGCTAGACATTTTGTAAATACCATTGGGAATAGAGAATTTGATTGTAGACTAGCTATAGATATAGAACAGACTAATGGTTTAAATAAGACATCTTTAACAAGTGCAGCAATAACATTTTTAGAAGAGGTTAAGAAACTAACTAGTAAAGGTATAGTAGTTTATACCTATACTAATTTTGCAAGAACTAGTTTAGATAGTAGGTTAGGAATATATCCTTTATGGATTGCTGAATATGGGGTAAGCAGACCTGCTAGTAATCCAATATGGAATCAATGGATTGGGTTTCAATTTTCAAGTACTGGACAAGTCTCTGGTGTAAGTGGAAATTGCGACCTAAATGAGTTCAATGAGGGAATATTATTAAATGGACAAAGTGTACCAGAAAGTCCAAGTACAGATGGAAATAGTAAAAATGATAAATACTATATAGTACAATCAGGGGATACTTTAAGTGGAATAGCAGAAAAATATAATACAACCTATCAAATATTGGCATCTATTAATGGTATATCGAATCCTAATTTAATATATCCAGGACAAAAAATAATATTGCCAACAGGTAGTTCTTCAACAGGAGGTAATACCGGTAATTCATCCTATTATATTGTAAAATCAGGAGATACTTTGAGCGGTATAGCGCAAGAATATGGAACTACAACTAAAGTTCTAGCTAGTATTAATAATATATCAAATCCTGATTTAATATATCCAGGACAAAAAATAGTATTACCATCAGGTAGTTCTTCATCTAAAGGTAATACTAGTAGTTCATCCTATTATACTGTAAAGTCGGGGGATACTTTAAGTGAAATAGCACAGCGATTTGGTACTACTACGTTAACTCTTGTTAAGCTTAATAATATATCAAATCCAAATTTAATATATCCAGGACAAGTGATAAAAATAAAGTAAAACAACCTCAATGAGAAAAAGAGACTGTTGCAGAGTGATTTTTAATCTATTCTGCACAGTCTCTTGTATTTGAAATCTAATCTATAACTTATTAGGTGTAATAAAAAGCTATTATATTTATATTAAACCTTGTTTTTCTAAAAATTCTCGGGATACATCATTAGGTTCCATCTGTAGTTCATCAACTTTATAATTAAGTTCCATCATGATATCATCATTAAGGATAGTTGATAATTGTTCCAATAGAGGAATTATTTCTGGATACTCTTTAAGAGTTTCTCCTCTAACTATAGGCATGGCATAATAGGGTGGGAAAAAGTTCTTATCATCTTTTAATGTCTTTAGTTTAAATTTCTTTAGCAATCCGTCTGTTGCAAAGGCATCTACCACATCTACCTCTTTGCTGATTAAAGCAGTATATCGAGGAGAACCATCAAGGCCTATGGAATCTTTGAATGAAAAATTGTATTTTTTACTTAGTCCAGGAAGACCATCTTCCCTATTTAAGAATTCTAAGGTAGTTCCAGACTTTAGATTACTAGCAATGAGTGAGAGATCACTGATGCTTTCTAAATTATACTTTTCAGCTGTTTCTTGTTCAACAGCTAGAGTATAAGTATTATTAAAGTTCATTTGTTTTAAAACTTCAATATCAAATTTTTCTTTGAAATCTTTTTTTACAGTATCATATACTTTTTCCATATCACTTATAGGAGGGTTACCTAAGGTATCTCCATAAGCTGTCCCACTATATTCAATATATAAGTCTATGTCATCAGATTTTAAAGCAGAAAAACATACTTGAGTACCACCAAGATTTATTTTACGATTTACTGAAATATCCGTATTTTCTTCAATTAAATCTGAAACCATGTGGCCTAATATCATTTGTTCACTGAAATCTTTACTCCCTATAGTAATTACTTTTGAGTTAGTATTAACATTAGTAATTGCAGAAAATATAAATATTAGAATAATAAAAATACTTGAGACTGCTAATATTCCTTTTTGTATTTTACGAGTTTTCATGAAATCTTTTTTTGTATTAGACTTAACCTTTTGTAAACTGATTGGAGTTGTTAGTTTTTCAACAATACTAGCTAGAAAATCTACAGCTAAAGCTAGTATACATGCTGGGATTGCACCAGCTAGTATTTGATTATTATTTACAGTTCTTATTCCGGAGAATACAAGGTAACCTAATCCACCGGCACCTATAAAGGCAGCAATGGTCATTAAGCCAACAGCAGTAACAGAAGAAATTCGAACTCCAGCCATTATAACAGGGAGAGCTAATGGAATTTGAATTTTTGTTAGAATTTGAAATTTTGTCAATCCTATTCCTTTTGCGGCTTCAATTGTCTGTGGGTTAATATTAGAAATCCCAGTATAAGTATTTTTGATTATAGGCAACAAGGAATATAGAATTACTGTTGTAACTGCAGGGAGAGTTCCTATACCTAAAAATGGTATGGAAAATCCTAATAAAGCCATGCTAGGGATAGCTTGAATAATATTTGCTGCTCCAAGAATTGGTTTATTTAACTTCTTGACATAGGAAATTAGAATTCCTAGGGGAACACCTATTAAAATTGCTAGGCCAACTGAAATTGCAGTAAGTCTGATATGCTCAATCAATAATGATATAATTTGTGTTTTATTTTGTAAAATGTATTCTAAAATATTCATATTACTACGCCTCCTCTTCTATATATTGTTGACTTAGCGTTGTAACAAGACTACTTTCAGTAATTAATCCAATAAGACTGCTACTATCATTTAAAACAGGAACTGTTGAAATATTATTCTCATTTACAATTTTTAAAATATCAATTATAGTATCATTTGGAGAAACATAAATATAATTATTGTTAAGAATAGAACTGACTTGAATTGATTTATCATCAATTGATCGCATTTGTTTTGCCTTTACTATTCCTTGCAGTTTTTTTGATTTGTTATCAACAACCATTAAGCTATCAACTTTGTATGAACGCATCTTTTCTATACATTTAAATATTGATAGATCCTTAGAACAAGTTATAGGATTTTCTATCATAATATCTTCGGCTTTAATAAATTCAGGAGAGGTCCATATTCTTTTTTTACCAACAAATTGTGATACAAAATCATTGACAGGATTTTTCAATATATTTTCAGGTGTATCGTATTGAATAATTTTACCTTTATCCATGATGCACATCTTATCTGATATTTTTATAGCTTCATCCATATCGTGAGTTACAAATATAATAGTTTTCTTTAGTTTTGATTGTAAATTCACAAGTTCATCTTGCAAACTTGAACGAGTAATTGGATCAAGAGCTGAAAACGGCTCGTCCATTAATATTATATCTGGATTAGTGGCAAAGGCTCTTGCGACACCTACTCTTTGTTGTTGCCCTCCACTAAGTTCTACAGGATATCTATTAAGAAATTTATCACAATCAAGACCAACCATGTCCATTAAATCATATGTTTGTTGTGTGATATCTTCAGGATTTTTATTTTGAACTTTTGGTATTAATTCAATATTTTCTCTTATGGTCATATGAGGAAATAAACCTGTTTGCTGAATAACATAACCCATATTTCTTCTAAGATCTATTACATTTTTAGTGCCAATATCTTCATTGTTAATATAGATTTTACCAGAAGTTGGTGTTATGAGACCATTAATCATTTTCAGTGTAGTTGTCTTTCCACAACCACTTTCACCTATAATAGCCACTAGTTTACCTTTTTCAATCTCAAAAGAGACATCAGAAAGAACAGTAGTATTTTTAAATTTTTTTGAAATATTCTCGAATTTTATCAATGTAAATCCTCCTTTGTAAAGTAACAACCTAATTATAAATGCAAGTTGTTACTTTGTCAAATTCAAAAAATAAAAATAAGCTATTCCAAAATAATATTAATCTTAGTTCATATACTAGCAAAGATTAATGAATTATTTTGAGATAGCCTTATTAATTTATATTAAGTTTATTACAAATAATTTAAATTAGGGATATAAAAATTTTTTTATACGCTCAATAGAATTTTCATCTCCAACAAAATAAAATATATCATTTTCTTGAAAAACTGCGTATGGTCCTGGCGATATAAGTAAAGAGTCATTTCTTCTGATTGCAATTATTGTTGCTGAAGTATTATGCCAAAAGTTTATATCAGATACAGATTTATTAATATAAGGTGTAGCAGATGTTATTTCTACTTGAAATGGTGTAAATGGATTTACAGAGCGTAATCTATCAGTTTTATCTATTAGATCAGAAAGACATCCATATAAGAATTTTATTTCTTTTTTTTGTCTTTCAACACTATCAATAATATCCTGCTTTAGATTACTTATAGTATTAATATCATCATATTGTTTAATAAATTTTATAGCATTTTCGTAGGACTTTATAGTAACTCCACTACCTTTGGAAGTATCCACAATATTTAAGTCTGATAATACACAAATAGCACGCCTTGCGGTTTCAGATGAGACACCATATTGACTTGCAAGAGAAGATCTTGCATAAATCTTATCACCAACTTTATAATGACCATCAACGATTTTGGCTGCAACATCGGCAGCTATTTGTTGATATCTAGGGCTTGTTATTTTAAATTTATTTTCCATAATAATTCTCCTATAACTATATTAATAACAAAATTAAATATATCATATTTAATTTTAAATTAATATATATTAGTACAAATAAAATTAGCATTCCACTTTATTATAATGAATTGACATAGAATATAATAGTGATATACTTTAATTAACATCTTCCATAAACGTTTACACTTTGTAGGAAGTAAGTTTACTTTTTGAACGTAACAACATTTTAAAGAAAATATTAAAATTAATTTTAATATTTCTATAGACGATATTAATAGTATATATTCTATTATATTGTAATAAAAGACTAAAATAAAGAAATTTTAAATTTTGTAGAAAAATATATTTTGAAATTTTAGTATTTTGTATTATAATAACATTATAGAACAAATTTTTTATGCTATATATTAACAATTTAATATATATAATTAGTTTCATTTAAAATTTCCCTATAATTTTAAAAGAACTAGACATTAAACAAGACACAGACAGAAAAAGTCTACCATATAGATGGTAGGCTTTTTCTGATTTTATATTGCTTATTAAAGATAAGAATTTAAATGATTAAAATAGAAAAAATAATTGATAAAATATATTGAAATTAATTGTTGGTTATTATAATGTATACATATTAAAATGATTATCTCTATAAGGATTTAGGAAGGGAGTTACTATGAATAAGTGTAAAAAGGTTATATGCGTATCTATAGGGTTGATATGTTTTACACTTGGAGCTATAGGGATTATATTGCCTATACTCCCTACAACACCATTTTTGCTGTTAGCCTCTTTTTTCTTTGTAAAAGGGTCTGAGAGATTTGATCTTTGGTTCAAGAATACAAAGATATATAAAAAACACCTAGATAGTTTTGTAAAGGAAAAAGCAATGACTTTAAAACAAAAGATGACTATATTGTTATTTGCTGATTTTATGATGGCATTTCCACTGATAATTTTAGATAGTTTAGTTATAAAATCCATGATTGTTTTAATGATAATAATTAAATATTACTATTTTTTATTTGTAATAAAAACTATTAATAATTAATAGTTTTAAACTTCAATTGACAAGTTGCTAAATATATATATAATTATAAGTATAATAGCTAAATGCAAAGAAAAGGAAAGTAACTTTAAGAATACTTATACAGAGAGCTTTTATTGGTGAGAAGAAGCAAAGGATATTAAAGCGAAAATGGCCTTGGAGCAGTGCACCGAGATTTAATATTAAGGCTGCAACGGTTTCACCCGTAATAGTGATAGAGTATAACTATAAACAGGATTTTTATGAGAAATTTTATCTATGTACTAGTCATGGAATAAGTTTCATGTAAGCAATTTTAATTATAGCGTACTTGAAGAGATTTATATTGTGAAATGTAAATGAAGTAGGATGGTAACACGAAGTTTTAACTCTCGTTCCTAAGATTAATTTCTTAGGAGCGGGAGTTTTTTAGTTTTACTCCAAATTTATGATTTGGAGAAGTAAAAAATTAAATAGTATAAGAGGAGGAGAGTAGAATGAATATTTTAATTGGAGGAGCATGGCCATATGCCAATGGTTCATTGCACATAGGTCATATTGCAGCATTATTGCCTGGAGATGTTATAGCTAGGTATTATAGAGCAAAAGGGGATGATGTATTATATATTTCAGGAAGTGATTGTCACGGAACACCTATTTCTATTAGAGCAAAAAAAGAGGGTGTACTATCTGAAGTTATAGCTAATAGATATCATGAGGAATTTAAGTATTGTTTTGATAAGTTGAATTTTAGCTATGATTGTTATTCAAGAACTGATGATAATCAGCATAAAGAAGAAGTAAGAAGGATAATTACAAGTCTATATGAAAAAGGATTAATATATGAAAAAAAAGTTAGTCAAGTTTATTGTGAGGATTGCAAGCAATTTTTACCAGATAGATATGTAGAGGGAGTATGTCCGCATTGCAATAGCATTGCAAGAGGTGATCAATGTGAAAATTGTTCAACCCTTCTAGATCCTTTAGAGTTAAAGGATAGACAGTGTAAATTATGTGGTAGTAAGCCAGTAGTAAAATCTACTAAACAATTATACTTTGCATTATCTACTTTTGAAAAAGGACTTAGAAAGCATTTAGAAAGGTCTAGAAAAAACTGGAGAATAAACGCAGTAAATAGTACAGAAAGATATTTAAATGAAGGCTTGAAAGATAGAGCTATTTCTAGGGATTTAGATATAGGAATAGATATACCAATTAAAGGGTTCGAAGATAAGAAAGTATATGTATGGATTGATGCGGTATTAGGATATTTAACTGTAAGTGAGAAGTGGGGAAAAGAAAATAATAAAAATTGTAGTGATTATTGGAATAGTAGCAGTATTTCATATTATATTCATGGGAAAGATAATATACCATTTCATACAATCATACTTCCAGCATTATTAAGAGGAACAGGACCGGAGAGAAATCCAGATAAGGTTATTTCTAGTGAATATGTGACTTTAGAAGGAAAGAAAATATCAACAAGTAATAACTGGGCAATTTGGGTACCAGATATAGTAGATAGATATAATAGTGACTTAATAAGATATTTCTTTATTGCAAATGGACCGGAAAGAAGAGATACTGATTTTACTTGGAGGGAGTTCATAAATAAAAATAATGGTGAATTATTGGGAGCTTACGGAAACCTAATTAATAGAACTTTGGTATTTGCTAAGAAGAATTTTAATAGCAAGGTACCAAAAGGAAAAGTTGAAGAGTCAATTAAAAGTACTATAGAAGAATTATATAAAAATATTGGGGAAAATATAGAAGAAGGAAATTTAAAATCTGCCATAGAAAGAATATTTACATTTATACGAAGTATAAATAAATATTTTGATGAAGAAATGCCGTGGATTACAATAAAACAAGATAATAAACAGTGTGAAAATACTATTTATAATTGTTTATATGCTATTGTAAACCTAGCAAATCTTCTAAATCCATTTTTGCCAGAGTCCTCAGAAAAGATTAAAAGTTGGTTTTATTGCGAAGAAAATAGGTGGAAAGAGATTCAATTAAATTCAGGAGTAAATATAAGTGATTTTCATGTTTTATTTGAAAGACTAGAAAAGAGTATTGTTGATGAAGAATTAAGTAAATTAGAACAACATGGCAAAGATATTAAATCTACTTAATATCCATTAACAAAATATTTTAGAATATTATGATATAATTTATATGTTAGTTTATTATTAAAATTTTTGATAACTTCTTTTTTAAGAATGGTAACTTATAATTTACTATACTTTTACATTTAAGAGTTGGGAAGTGAGTATAAAGTGGTGGGTAAATATAAAGTAGTAACTTTATGTGGAAGTACGAAGTTTAAAGAGGATTTTATAAAAATTCAAAAGGAGTTAACTCTTCAGGGGATAATTGTAATATCAGTAGGATTGTTTGGCCATGCAGATGGTGAATTTGGAACTATAATTACAGATGAAGTTAAAATCATGCTAGATGATATTCATAAAAGAAAAATTGATATGGCAGATGAAATCTTTGTTATAAATAAGAATGGGTATATAGGCTCCAGCACTAGAAGTGAAATTGAATATGCGAAGGAACATGGCAAAAAAATAGTTTACTTGGAGCCAAATTATGAATAATTACTAATGAAAATAAGATATTTAGGAGTGAGTTTATGTTATTAGAGAAAGTAGATAGCATTATATTTGATTTAGATGGAACTATGTGGGATTCATTAGATGCTATTGTAGAGATATGGAATGAAGCTATAAAGGATTTTAATGATATAGATGCAATAATTACAAAGGAAAAATTAAAGTCAGTAGTAGGTGTACCAGTTATAGATATAGTAAAGGCTCTTCTTCCAAATTTACAAGAGGAGCGAGCAATTGAATTCATGAATTGTTGTTGTAAGAAAGAAATTGAATACTTACCGCTTCATGGAGGAATCCTTTTTCAAGGACTAGAAGAAACCTTAAAGAAGCTTTCACAAAAATATAAGCTATTTATAGTTAGTAACTGTCATCATGGATATATAGAAGCTTTTTTTCATGCCCATAACATGAAAAAATATTTTATAGATTTTGAACACCCGGGGAGAACAGGACTTACAAAAGGTGAAAATATAAAGCTTATAATTAATAGAAATAATTTAAGGAATCCTATATATGTTGGGGATACACAAGGGGATAGAAATGCAGCTAGGTTAGCAGGAATACCTTTTGTGTATGCATCTTATGGATTTGGGGATGTGGAAGATTATGATTATAAAATAGATAGGTTTCCAGAACTAATAGATATGTATCTTTAGACAATAAAAATATATAATCCCAATGAAAATATATAATTTTTTCATTGGGATTAGTTTTTAATATTACTATTCTAATTAGTTGAATTTTTATTTATATTTAAGCAAACAATAACTCCAATGGACATACAAATAAGTATGAGTAAAGATGATATTTCAGTAGATATAATATCAGATGTGCTTATTAAAGTTAATAATTTTGATTGAATATTAACGTCAAATCCTAAAAGCATAGAAATAGATGAGACGATAGTAACTATTAGAGATAATACAGATAATCCACAGATTATTCCGGTAATTATACGAATTAAATTTTCTTTTCTTTTCATATAACTGTTATTTAGATAAGTTTAAAGTGTTATCTAAAATCCTCCTTGCCTTTAAGTTGTAAAGTAATTATAACATTTTTTTAAACAATATTAAACCTATGAATATAATATAAGTAATTATACTATGAGGAGGAGGGAATTATGGATTATATAGTAGTGTTAGAAAGGCTTATAGTAGGCGTTATAGTGGGGGGACTTGTTGGATATGAAAGGGAATTTAAAAATAGTCCAGCGGGGTTTAGAACTCATATGTTAGTATGCTTAGGTGCTACAATTATTTCTTTAATAGCAGAGTACGATCTACAAAAAATTATGATTATCGCTCAAAATCCTATGTATGCTGAAGTTATAAAAGTTGATACAGCTAGATTAGGAGCTCAGGTTATAAGTGGTGTTGGTTTTTTAGGAGCGGGTACAATTTTAAGAGAGAAAGGGTCTGTAAGGGGATTAACTACTGCTGCAACTCTTTGGACTGTAGCATGCTTAGGATTAGCAGTAGGAAGAGGACTTTATGCACTATCCTTAACAGCAGCCTTAATCATATTTATAATACTAAGCTTATTTAAAAAGGCTGATAGAGTTATACAAAAAGATACAAATTGGAGAATATGGTTTATGAAAAAAGAAAAGGAAGATGAGGTTGATGAAGATTATAATATTGCTGAAGGAAAAAATAGTGAGGATGTTATAACTTTATACGAGAAAGTAAATGAGCCAATAAGTAGAGAGTAGTCTCTACTTATTGGCTTTATAATATTAGTATTAACCACCATAAATAGTATTCTACCAGCTTTCATTTGGTTTACCACCATACATAAGTCCCTCTGCAACCCAAGTATTACTTTTTTTACTATAAAATATATATAGCCACTTGACGGTTACACCCTTATCGAAGACAGAATTTCCTGGTTCTTTAACGTTTATTTCTAGTTCGTAATAAGCTTTATTATTTCTTACTTTAGCATTACGGATTTTTACATAATCAATATCTATTTCATCCCATATTTTTTGACCTTCTTCTAAAGTAGTACTATTAGAAGAATTAACTGTGTAATTATAAATGAAGGAATATTCTTTGTTTATCATAGCATTCATATATAAATTACAAAATTCTTCAGCGGAGCTAATATCATGGTTTAGAGAGGTAGAATCATTAGTTTGCAGTAAATGAGAATCCCAATTTTGTGGATTATAATATTTTTTAAACAAGCTTCTCTAATTTTAGTTTCATCTTCAGGAGAAAGTGTAACAATATCTGTCTCCCAATTAGAAGGAGGACGTCCTTCAAGAGAGCTTTCAAAAAGTTTGGAAAGTTGATCTGCTAAAGCGTAGTCTGAAATATTATAGTAATTTTCTATAAAAGTTTCTGCAACGGTTTTATCAGGAGAAGGGTTTACTCTTTCGCAAGCAATTAGGAAAGATATGACTATGCTAAAGAAAAGTATAATACATAACAAGGATATACCATTAAGTTTTTTTTCTTATCAAAAATATTTTTAAATCTTTTTTCATGTTATCTATACCTCCATTAAAATTGATTGAAAAGGTATTAATCATTATTGTCACCTTCTACAAATGTAATATATAATTATATTTTACATTTGTAGAAGGTTTATATCAAGAAAAAANNAAAAAATGTAAATAGATGTAAAATTTATAATTGCATTTATGTATTAAAAGGTATGTTGTAGAAAATAAAAGTTGGGAATTTAATTATTTTTATAATATACAATTTGAAAAATAATTGAATATATTTACATAAAATATAATAAATGTGATATAATTGATATTAATAAAAACTGAGGAGATAGTCAGGATATAATTTTGCGTTTAATATAAAAATTATATTTATCTAAATATTTGAATTAACAATAACTTTATGGAGGTTATAGTATGAAAAAAACTGCAATTTTAACTATAAGTGATAAAGGTTCTGAAGGACAGCGTATAGATGAGACAGGGCAAGTGTTAAGGGAGTATTTAGAAAAAAATAAATATATAGTCCATTATTATAAAATTATACCTGATGAAGTTGAAGATATAAAAAAAGAACTTATATATATATGTGATGAATTAAATATACCCTTGGTAATTACTAATGGAGGAACTGGATTTTCAAAGAGGGATGTAACTCCAGAGGCAACTTTACAAATTATAGAAAAGTATGTACCTGGTATTGGAGAATTTATGAGAATGAAGTCTATGGAAATCACACCAAGAGCTATGCTGTCTAGGGGAATTGCGGGTATTAGAAAGAAATCTTTAATTATAAATCTACCAGGAAGTCCTAGAGGTGCTAAAGAAAATATAGAATTTATTTTACCGTCTTTAGATCATGGACTAAAGATTTTATCTGGAGAAACTTCAGAATGTGCTAGGAGCAAAGTTGATTTATAGGGAGTATAAAGGGAGGAGTATTTATGGAAGATTCCCATGGACGTAACATAAATTATTTAAGAGTGTCTCTTACGGATATGTGCAATTTAAGATGTATGTATTGTATGCCAGAAGGAAAGTGTAATCAAAATTATGTTAGTTCAAAAATGTCTATAGAAGAAATAGATTTAATTATTAGAATATTTGCTGAATATGGTGTTGAGAAAGTTAGATTTACTGGTGGAGAACCGTTGATTGTAAAGGATATTTCTAAGATTATATATAATGCATCCCAAGTTAAAGGAATTAAAGATATATCTTTAACTACTAATGGCATATTTTTGAAAGATAAAATAGATGAATTAAAGAAGGCTGGGTTAAATAGAGTAAATGTTAGTATGGATACATTAAAGGAAGATAAGTATGAAAGAATAACAGGACGATCATATCTTAAAAAAGTTAAAGAAGGTATAGAAGTATGTTTGGATAAGGGCATTACTCCGGTGAAAATTAATGTAGTGCTTATGAAAGGTATAAACTTAGACGAAGTTGATGAGTTTATTAAAATTGCAGAGAAAATGCCTATAGATATGAGGTTTATAGAATTAATGCCTATAGGAGCAGGTACAGAGTTATTTAAAAATCATTTTATACCCTATAAGGATATAGTAGAGTCATATCCTAATCTTATACCAGAAGATCATATAGTATCTTCAACGGCAGAACTTTATAAAAGTAGTAAGGGAAAAGGGAGAATTGGATTTATTAGTCCTTTAAGTTGTAATTTTTGTAGTGAGTGTAATAGAGTTAGATTAACTGCTGAAGGTGGAATTAAGTCTTGTTTGCATGGTGAAGAAGAAATTAATATTCTATCAGATGTACGAGATTTATTAAAAAAGTATAATTTATCATATTGTGATTTACGAGAGAGTAGAGAATATAGTATTCTTAAGAAAAAGATTTTAGAAGCTATGTATAATAAGCCATTAGGACATAGACTATCTATGGAAGGAAAAAGCAGAAGCAATAAGCAAATGTTTCAAATAGGAGGATAACTTATGATTAAAGATGTTCAAATAGATGAAGGATTCACTCATATAAATAAGCAAGGAAGAGCTAGAATGGTAGATGTTAGTGAAAAGAAAAAGACAGATAGAGAGGCAATAGCATGTGGTTCTATTTATATGAAGAAATCTACTTTAGAAAAAATAGATAAAGGGGAAATTATAAAGGGAGATGTACTTTCCGTAGCTCAAGTGGGTGGGATAATGGGAGCAAAGAAAACTTCAGATATAATTCCAATGTGTCATTCTATAATGATGTCAGGGTGTGATATTACCTTTCAGCTAGATTATGAGAAAAGTAAGGTAGATATAATAGCTACAACTAAAACAATAGGGGAAACCGGAATAGAAATGGAAGCCTTAACAGCGGTATCCATAGCAGCATTAACTATATATGATATGTGTAAGTCAGTAGATAAATCAATGGTTATAAGTGATATTAGGCTGCTTCGAAAGATTGGTGGAAAATCTGGAGAGATTAATTATTTTTAAAGTTAGGAGAAGATGGCTATGGCAAAGGTTATTAGTATAAATATAAGTACTGGGAAAGGGGTTATAAAAACACCTATAAAAAGAGGTTTCTTTAAGATAGACTTCGGATTAGAAGGAGATGCTCATGGTGGTAATTGGCATAGACAAGTTAGCTTGTTAGGAGATGAAAGCATAGATAAGCTTAGAGGAAAAATAAATAAAGAATTAGTCCCAGGAATATTTGCAGAAAATATAACAACACAAGGAATAACGTTATATGAACTACCCATAGGAACAAAGCTTTCTATTGGAGAAGTTATTATGGAGGTGACACAGATTGGGAAAGAATGCCATAAGGGCTGTGAAATAATGAAGACCACAGGGGAATGTGTTATGCCTAGAGAAGGAATTTTTGCTCAAGTATTAGAAGAAGGATGGATAGAACCTGGTGATGAGATTTCTGTAATTAAGTATTGGAAAGCTTGAGTTAAACTATAATTGAAATTTGTAATAACATTGATTATAAAATTGATGGTTTGGGAGCTATGAGTTTAAAATCCGAATTCTTTAGAAAGATATAAGCTATAATTAACTCTACAAAAGGAAACTTCCATGAATTATATGTAGTTCATGGAAGTTTTCTTTTCTTATTTTAATCTAAACACTACGGTAACAGGATTATGATCAGAGTATTTAAAATCTTGATCAGTACCTTTAGTAGAAATAATTTCAATATTATCAGATACTAGAAAACCATCAATTATTGAAGTTAGATTTTCACCCTTAATATAAGGAGTAGCTACAGTTCTAGAAGTAGCAATGGTCTTGTCATAAGCCCAAGAGTAACCGCTGGGAACAAAATCCTCAGGAATATCTTGTAACCACTCAGGCCATTTTTCAGTAGTAGTAAAATCGAAGGCATTAGTACCTGGAATTTGTTGATTCCAATCGCCACCTATAATTACATAGTTTCCTTTCAAATATTCTTCTTCTAAAATAGATTTAATATATCCAAGTTGTACTTTACGTATAGCACCACCTTTGTCATATGCAGAAAGATGAGCGTTTATAGCAACTAACTCCTTACCATTATCTACAGTGAATCTGTTTATTACCATAGCTCTATCTAAATCAGCTAATTGAACAAAGAATGAAGACTTACCGGGTAAATCATGTCTAGTAGCAGATTCTAGGTTGAATTTAGAAAGTGTTGTAAGCCCAGCAAGAACTTGTCCATGAGGTTTAAATATAGGTATAGGAACCCATGGAACCTTATAATTTATAGCAAAGTTTGTACTATAATCACTAAAACTTTTCTTAATTCTTTCTAGCTGATTAACTTTGTAGCTCCTAGTAGCTTTTACGTCTACTTCTTGTAGAAATATTATGTCAGAATTTAAATCTTTAATTATCTTTTCTATACCGTCTAGATTTTCAAATACCTTTTCTTCGCTTGTTCCTCTAGACATAACTCCACCATCCATAAAGAAATCCACTGTATCGTCCATTGTACCATATCCGATATTGAAGGTAGTTATGCTTAGATCTAAGTTAGTGTTAATAATTTTATTTTTGTTATTTTCTATATCAATAGCAGTTTTTTCTTCAGGTTTATAATCTGTAACTATCATAAAAACAATATAGGTAGCCAATATAACTGCAAGGGCTAAAAGTATAGTTATTGATATTTTTAATATCTTTTTCCCCATATAATCCTCCTAAAAATAAATAATGTAATACTATTTTAACATGGAAACTATGGACAGAGTAAAAACTTATATTAAAAACTCATTTATAGAATTGTCTATGGCTACTTCTGAGAATATGATATTAGTGCTAGTTATTGCATAAGGAGATACTTCATTAATAAATTTCTCAATTTCACCTAAGTCTTTAACTGAAAGTTTAACAAGAAAACAACCATCTCCAGCAATTCTATAGCACCATTCACTATGATTGTAATCTTTAATAAAATTTTTGAACCGTTCATACTCGCCATTTCTCATGGTAACTTTAATTATACAATTAATAGATAGTCCAAGATTCTTTTTATTTATGCTAATAGTATAGCCTTCTATGATTCTGTTATCTTCAAGTCTTTTTAATCTCTCTGTAACAGAAGATGGAGATAAATTAATTCGTTTTGACAATTCTCTTATGGATAATCTACTGTTTTTCTCTAGTTCAGATAGAATCATTGCATCAATTTCATCAAATTTCATTTAAAATATTTTCTCCTTTTTATTGTTTTATATAATACATATATTAATTTTATTATATGTCATATGAAGTACAAAATTCAATTTTAGTTGTATATAATATTTATAAAATAAGAGTTAACTAATAAAGGAGAAGTTTTATGGCAAAAATAAATTTTTCAAATGAAGGGATAACACCTTTTGAACAATTACTTGGATATAATAATGATATAATGAAAGGTTGGACTAATCTAGAAATGAGCTTTTTAAAATCTACAACGTTTAGTTATGAATTAAAAGAAGAAGTAAGACGTACTCTTGCTTTTAATAATGGATGTAAATATTGTATGGCAAAGGGAAAGCCTTCTAAAGATATAGAAGATGTTAGAATATTAATGGCAACAAAGATTGCAGATATGATTTCGAGCAATATACCTTTGCCAGAGGAGGTTTTTAAAGATTTAAGGGAATTGTTTAGTGAGAAGGATATCTCAGAACTTTTTGCTTTAATTTGCTTTTTTACAGCATCGCAAAGGTTTGGAGCTTTACTTGATTTGGAACCTAGCTGTTCAATATATATTTAGAAGATTTATTTCAAGATAAGTTAGTGCTTAAGTATTGACAAAGGAACTGTTTAATATTTTAAATAGTTCCATATTTATATGTTTTTATAGATAAAATCCTCATATTATAACTTAGATAAATCATAATCTACTACCCTAGGGTCTATTCAAAAAAAAGTTTATATTGTAAAATAAATGTCTAGTTTTAATAAAGTTTTATTTTATTGTATAATTAAGTGGAAAGTTTTAAGAATTAAAAATAACTATAAATATAAGTAAATTTATTTAAGCAAGAGAAAATAAGTAAGGTGTGAGAGAAGTGGCTAAGGTTATTATTGCGGAAAAACCATCCGTGGCAAAGAATATTGCAGAAGCTTTAAATATAAAAACTAGAAAAGATGGATACTTTGAGGGTGAGAATTATTTAGTTACGTGGGCGTTCGGTCACTTATTACAACTATATGATGCTAAAGATTATGATGAAAGCATGAAAGGATGGGAGTTTTCTAAATTTCCATTTATACCTAAGGAGTTTAAATATAAGATAAAAAGTGATTCACTTAATAGAAATATTACTGATAAGGGGGCTGAGAAACAGCTTAGCATTATCAAATCACTTATAGATAGAGAGAATGTAGATGGAATAATATCCGCTACCGATTTTGATAGAGAGGGTCAGGTTATAGCAGATGAACTATTTATATATTTCAATGAAGAAAAGCCTGTATATAGACTTCTTTTAAATGAGTGGACTCCAGATGAAGTAAAAAAGGGTATGGAAGTCTTAAAGCCTAATAGAGAAATGAAGTCCTTACAAGATGCTGGAATAGGAAGACAATGGGCAGATTGGGTTATTGGTATAAATCTTACATCTGTGGCAACTTTGAGATATAAATTTGAAGATGTTAAGATGCTAAACATAGGAAGAGTGTTATTACCAACTCTAAAGATAATCTATGATAGGGACATGGAAATTGAAAACTTTGTGGCTACTACTTATTATAAGTTATCGGCTACCTTTAAGACTAAGGCTAATGAAGAGTACGAAGGTCTATATTATGAGAATGATTCAGAAAAATTCGAAGAGAAATCTTATTTAAGTAATATAGGTAAATTACTACAAGGACAAAGAGCAGAGATAGTTGATAAGCAAACAGAGAAGAAAAGAGAATATCCACCTTATCTATTTAACTTATCAAATCTTCAAGGTCATGTTACTAGTAAATTTAAAGGATGGACTTCGGATAAGGTTTTAAAGGTTGCCCAGTCTCTTTATGAAAAAAAGTTTATTACTTATCCTAGAACTGCAAGTGTTGTTCTGGAAGAAAGCTTAGAGGATAGGACAAGGAAGGTTTTGGAGAGTCTTAAAAATGGTCTACCATACGAAAAACAAATAAAATTTGCAAAAACTAAAAGAGTTTTTGATAATTCTAAGGTGGAGAGTCATAGTGCTATAGTTCCAACTTATATAAAACCAAGTAATCTTAGTGCTGATGAAGCCATTGTTTATAATGCAGTAAAAAATAGATTTATAATGCAATTTATGCCTATTGCTGAATTTGAGGAAACAAAAATTACTGCTAAGGTTTATGATAAAAATATTAAAGGTGTATTTGTTTCCAAGGGTAAAGTTCAAATTGTTGAAGGTTGGCGTGTAGTAGAAAAGATAGAAACTAAGGACACTATACTTCCTTTAGTTATGGAAAAGGAAGTAGTGGATATTGTAGGAAATAAAGTTAACACCGTAACAAAGAAGCCACCTAAAAATCATACAGAAAAGACTTTGTTAAGGGTTATGGAAACCTGTGGTAAGAGTTTAGGAAAAGAAGAAAATAATGATGAGGATGAAAACTCTACAGAAGATAATTTAGAGGAAACTTCGGAAGAATTAATGAAGTCTATATTGAGCGGTTTTAGTATAGGAACACCAGCTACTAGAGCTGAAACTATTAAAAAACTTAAAGATATAGGATATATTACAACTAAAGGAAAAAGCTTAACTTGTACACAGTTAGGTAGGATAATGGTAGAGATGTTTCCTGTCAGGGATTTGTTTGACTTAGAATACACAGGTAAGCTAGAAAAAACTCTATCGGATATAGAAAAAGGAACTGTAGAAAAGGATACCTTTATAAATCATATTTGTGATTTTACTAGTACATCTGTGGAAATTATAAAAAAGGATACATCAATGTTATCTAAAATAAAGATAGAGCTTTCTCCTGGGACGGTTAGTGTAGGTAATTGTCCTATATGCGGAAATCCAGTAGTGGAAGGAGAAAAAAGCTTTGGATGTAGCAACTGGAAAAATGGTTGTAAATTCACTATTTGGAAGAATGATAAATACATTGAATCCTATGGTAAGAAGGTTACAAAAGAGATGGTAGAAATACTTCTTAAAAATGGTAAAGTAGGATTTAGAAATTTGAGAAGCAAGAAAGGAAATACTTTTGCTGCTTATTTTAGATATGAAAAGAATGAAGAAACAGGTTATTTAAGTTGGAAGATGGAATTTATTTAAAAAGATAAACAAGAAATTATATTTAAACTACAGATAATTAAAGTAGATTCATTATCAATTGATAATACATTGTACAAGAAAATTGTTGAGAAAGCTCACAAAGTAAGCGTAATTGAGTATTATAATAATATATTTTATCTGATGTATAGCCATCATATTGTTGATTTTCGATATTAGGGAAGAAGATAACAGTGGCTCAGCATTAGACTAAAGTCAATTGATAATGGAGGAGATTTATGGAGGAAAGAACGAGTATAGGTGTAGGAGTTAGTAAAAATACAATCTTAGCTAATGCTATTTTAGGAATAATCAAAGTATTGGCGGGGATTATGTCTAGTAGTAATGCTATGATTGCAGATGGCATCCATTCTTTTTCTGATGTGATTAGTACTATAGGAGTAATAATAGGACTAAAACTTTCTAATAAACCTGATGATAAATGCCATCCTTATGGGCATGAAAGAATTGAAAGTATTTCTTCTTTATTTTTATCTATAATGCTATTTGTGGTTGCTATATCTATAGGATATTCAGGTGTTAAAAATATTGTTTTAGGAGAAATAAAAAACCCAGGAATTTTTGCTATTTGGGCTGCTATACTGTCCATTATAGTTAAAGAGTGGATGTATTTTTATACTATAAAATATGCTGAAAAAATAAATTGCTCTGCTCTTAGAGCAGATGCTTGGCATCATAGATCAGATTCTTTTTCTTCAATGGGAGCTTTAATTGGAATAGTTGGAGCTAGAATGGGATGGCCAATTTTAGATTCAGTAGTTGCCATAGTTATTTGTGTTGTAATTATAAAAGTAGCCTGTGATGTATTAAAGCAAAGTATAAATCAATTAATAGATACTTCTGCAGATGAAGAAATTATAAGTGATATCAATGAAAAACTTCAGACTATTGAGGGAGTAAGACATATTGACAGTATAAAAACCAGACAACATGCTAATAAAGTATATGTAGATGTAGAAGTGTCTGTAGATTCAAAACTTACAGTAGAAGAAGGACATGACATAGCAATAAACATACACCATGGTGTCGAAAAAAATCATAATATTAAGCATTGTATGGTTCATATTAATCCTTATAAGTATAATTAATATGAATATTAAACTAAAGGGATGAATTATATTTGACCTAAATAATAGTAAAGATACTATATGCAATATAATTTCGTATTGCATATAGTATCTTTTAGTAAGGGGTTACATTTAATTATATTCTATTTAAGTTCAAAAGATTGGCAGTCTGTACATTCAACTACTGTAGGATTTTGTTCATGAGTTCCTACTTTAATTTGATTTAATGTACAATAGTTTTCGTTACGATTATTATACTTACAGTTGTTGATTGTACATTTAATAGATTCATTTTTTTCCATTTAAATTCACTCCTTAAAAAGTTTTTGTATTAGCTACAAAATTAGTATGGCTTTTATATTTATTATTATTCATTGTAAAGTTTCTTAAAAATATAAAAATTTATTTTGTAGTGTAATTAGAACCAAATTGAGAACGACAGAATTCTATGAAATAACCTTGAGGATGTAGACAAACAGGACAAGATTTAGGAGCTTCCTTCCCTTCATATATATATCCACAATTAGTACAAAACCATTGAATTGATTCATCACGTCTAAATAAAGTCTCTTCTTCTAATTGCTTAGCAAAATAATTAAATCTATCTCCATGAATTTTTTCTACAGAAGCTATATTACTAAATAATGTAGAAATAGTATTAAATCCTTCTTCTTTAGCAATTTTGGAAAAATTACTATAAACATCATCATATTCTTCATATTCATTGTGATGAGCAGCTTTTAACAATTTTAGAGTTGAATCATATAAGTCTACAGGATATGCACCATTTCCTATTTCTATATTATTTCCAGCTTCTTCTTTTAATTTTTGATAGAATTGATTAGCGTGAGCCATCTCTTGGTTTGCAGTATAATTAAATACTTGCTCAACTATGTAAAGTCCCTCTTTTTTTGCGTAACTTGCAGCAATAGTATATCTATTTCTTGCTTGACTTTCACCAGCAAAGGATCTCATTAAGTTAATGCGAGTTTCACTATCTTTAAAATTCATTTTTATTACCTCCAAATTTTTAAATCTTATTACTAAGTTTCCAAAAATAGAGTAATTTTATTCATAACTTTTAAAAGTAAGTTAAAGCAAGAGTTAAATTGATACGAGAAGATTATCAGAGTTAGATTATATAAGTTGAAATAGTATGGACTTAGAATCTGATATAGATAAAAAGAGTATGAGGTAGAATTAAATGTTAATACAGTAGGTATATATAGATTACTTCAATTTATAGACATTGATTTAAAATGGAGTGAAAGATATAATAAATCTATCTGTGGTTTTATATTTTCATAGCCCATGAAAATATGAAAAATTTACTGCTGAGGGACAAAAGTAGTAATTAAAAATTTCAGGGAAGGTAGGAATAATATGAAATTAAGTATTATTAAAAGGGATTCAAGAGTTAAAGACTTTGATATGGAGAGAATACATATAGCCATTAAAAAGGCTTATGAAGAAGTACATGGAAATGACTTTGTGTTTAAAGATCATTGGAGTGACTTAGAAATTAACATAGAAAAAACTATTTTAGAGTTAGGAAAAGAAGAGTTGTTTATTGAAGAAATTCAAGACATAGTAGTTAAGGCTTTAGATAATAAAGATAAAACTGTATCAAAGGCCTATGAATATTATCGTGAAAAGCGCAGAATTGCAAGAGATACTAATGGAGATACATATAAAAAATTAGATAAGGTACTTCAATGCTCTGATATTATGAACTCCAACGCTAATGTGGACGAGCATAGTTTTGGTGGTCGTAAATTTGAAAGTGCAAATGTAATATTAAAAAGGTATACCCTAGATAAGGTAATAAAGCATGAAATAGCAAGGGCACATATTGAAAATAGATTATACATACATGACTTAGATAGCTATGCTACAGGAATGCATAATTGTAGTTTTCCAGATATAAAGAAACTAGTTAACAATGGATTTATTACTAGAAATGGTGATGTAAGAGGAGCTAATGGACTATCTACAGCATTTCAATTAGTAGCAGTAATATTCCAAATACAAAGCCAAGAACAATTTGGCGGTACAGGAAGTTGTCATATAGATTATGATTTAGAAGAGCAGGTGGATATATCTTTCAAAAAGCATTTTTCTGATGCACTTTTTTACTTTGAAGATAAAGAAGTAAGCTGGAAAGAGTTAGATTCTGAAATATGTGTAGAAAATAAAGAAGAGCTAAAAAAGAAATATCCTAAGCTAACTGCTTTTGCATTAAGAGAATTAGATAGAGAGGGTATGCAATCAGCTCAAGGGTTATACCATAACCTGAATACACTAGAATCAAGACCAGGTTCTCAAGTCCCATTTACATCTATAAATTTAGGAAGAAGAACTACAGTTGCTGGTAGAATGCTTACTAGATGGCTTATGCTTGCTAGTATAGATGGAATAGGGAAGTATCATAAAACAAGTATATTCCCAATAGCAATCTTCCAATATAAAAAAGGGATTAATGATACAGAAGAAACTCCAAACTATGATTTAAAGAAGTTAGCTATAGAATCTATGTCTAAAAGAATATATCCTAACTGGGTAAACTGTGATTGGAGTAAGAATGTAGAAGATTTAAGTAATCCGGATACAGCTATGGCAACTATGGGATGTAGAACTTTAGTTGGATTTGATAGACATGGTATGGGATATTCAAAGGTAGGAAGAGGAAATGTTACTCCAGTAACAATTAACTTGGTGAAAATAGGTATAAAACATGGGATATGTTTAGGTGAAAGAGAAGAAGCTAATCTTGAAGGTTTTTGGAATGAATTAAATGAGCTTTTAGAACTTTCAGCTACAGCCTTAGTAGATAGATTTAAATATATATGTTCACAAAGTGCTAAATCAGCTCCTTTCATGTATAGAAATAAAAGTATGTTAGGTGGAGAATATGACTCAGACACTTGTATTTATGATGTAATGAAACATGGAAGCCAAGCTATAGGATATGCAGGTATTGCAGAAATGTGTCAAGCTCTCTTTGGAAAAGATCATAGTGATGATAAGGATGTTCATAAGTTTGCATTATCGGTGGTGGAAAGAATTTCAAAGTTTGCAGAGGAAGCTTCAGAAAGGTATGATTTAAACTTTGGTTGTTATGCAGCGCCAATTGAGTCTACTTGTGGGACTATAATAACAGGAAATAGAGAAATTAAAGGTTTAAGAGATGAATTTGGAATTATAAAAAATGTAACGGACAGGGAGTGGATAACTAATTCACATCACATACCAGTTTGGAAAAATGTAGATGTGTTTACAAAGTTACAACTTGAGGCTCCATTTACTAAATATCCTACTTCAGGATGTATAACTTATGTAGAATTAGATAGTTCTGTAGTAGAAAATCCAAAAGCAATAGAACAAATAATAGATTATGCCTTTAGCTTAGATATTCCTTATTTAGCATTTAACTTTCCTATAGATACTTGCCTAAAGTGTGGCTATCAAGGAGAATTTAATGATAAATGTCCAATTTGTCATAGTGAAGAAATAGAACAACTTAGAAGAGTTACTGGATATTTAACTACAGATTATCGTAACTTTAATAAAGCTAAGCAAGCTGAAGTTAAAGAAAGATTTAAGCATAGCACTATAACTAAGCTATAGGAAGGATAGTAAAAAGTGATTGATACTATAAGGTTAATAGGATATAATCCCTGTTCTTTAAATGAAGGAATAGGTCTTAGGGAAGTGTGTTATATAGCAGAGTGTACACATAAATGCCATGGATGTCACAATGAAAAGTATTGGTATAAAAAAGGGGATTTATATAAAATAGATGAGGTTGTAGATAAACTTACTAAAAATCCAATTACGGGTATAACTATAAGTGGTGGAGATGGACTAACTGTTCAATATAAAAGTACCTTAGAATTACTTAAGAAATTAAAAGAAAAATCTAATAAGAATATATGGTTATATACGGGGTATACTTGGGAGCAATTATTTAAATTAAATAAAGAAGAAGTTTTAAATTATGTAGATGTAATTGTAGATGGAAGATTTGAAATAAGCGAAAGGGATGTAACCCTAAAATTTCGAGGAAGTAGCTCACAAAGAATTATAGATGTTAAAGAAAGCCTTAGGGAAAATAAGGTTAAAGAGTTTAAATTATAAAAATTAATATAAGAGCATTAGAAAGAGGAGAGACGCAATGAGAACAAGAGGATTTGAAATAGTTACAGATGAGAAAAGAATGCATCCACAGGAAGACATACATTTACCAACAAGGGGAAGCAAGCATGCTATAGCGTATGATATATATTCACCTATAGATGTAGTTATAGAACCTATGGGGAAGCAATTAATATGGACAGATGTAAAGTCATATTTTCAACCAGGGGAAGCTTTGATTATTAATGTTAGAAGTTCTATGGGAAGTCACCCAGTTTTAATGGCTAATGCTCAAGGCTGGGTAGAGTGTGACTACTATAACAATCCTAAGAATGATGGAAACTTGGGAATAAATCTTTTAAATCTAGGAAAAGAGCCTTATATAATTAAAAAAGGTGATAGAATAGCTCAAGCTATGTTTATACCTTTCTTAGTAAGTGATAACTGTAATACAGAAGAGAAAAGAGTTGGAGGCTTTGGTAGTACAGGTAAATAATTAGTTTTAACAGGTGTATTTATTTTTTAGAACATGGGCACTATATTCTTAATCTTTGATTAATACTTATAAAGGCAGGGATATAGTAAATGAAAAGAACTATGATAACAGTAGTAAGTTGGAGTTTAATTATTTCAGCTATTTCTATGGTATATTTTTTTAATATTATTGAAAGAAAAGAAAATGAACCCTTTGTAGAAGCTATGGTAAGTGATAATTTATTAATTAATAATAAAATTATTGAGCATATAGGCTTAGCAGAAGAAGCTTTAAAGGAGTTCGGAGCTATGAGTAGTGAAGAAGCTGCAAAGCTTTGGGCAAAGGGAATGATGACTAGAAATGGAGTACTTCAATACGCTGTTATGAATAAGGAACTTCAGCAAGAATTTAAAAATCATCTTTCTAATAAAAATAATACATCATGGGTAACAGGGACCTCAAGTCCGTGGATTACTAGCTATGAAATCATAGACCAAGTTGATGTGAGTGGCAAGGTTAAATTGCATAAGATAAAATTTAATTTAGCTACAGCTGAGGGCCAGGAGAAACCAGTCTATAGTACATTAACTATAATGTACTATGATAATAAATGGGCTATTTCAAGTATAAGGTAGGTTAACTTGTAGATAAACAGAGTTCTTTGCTTCAGAGGGAGTTTTCACTCCCACCGAAGCTTACTAACAGAATTCTAAGTATCAGTATTTTCGATACTTAGAATTCGTTGTCCTTTAGGGGAAAGCGTTATCCAGGGACGTAACTGCTCTTTACTCCCACTTTGAAGAAGACTGGAGTATTAGAGCTGGTAGTCATCGGATAAATATATTATAAAGAAGTTCTTATTTATGGTGATATAATAAGAACTTCTTTTATTTTGAGGTTTATTATAGTAAATATGTTTAAAAAATAGTATAATTGTGTAGCTTAAGTTAATAATGTGGAAATAAACAATAAACTTAAGCATTAAATAAGAGATGTTGATATATAATTTAGAACATAGAAAAATTTAAAATGTAAAATAAGGGAGACAATTATGAAAATAAAACTAAAC
This sequence comes from Clostridium sp. UBA5119, assembly GCF_002414285.1. NCBI lineage: Bacteria > Bacillati > Bacillota > Clostridia > Eubacteriales > Clostridiaceae > Clostridium > Clostridium sp. UBA5119. The sequence goes on from NZ_DHYX01000050.1 coordinate 60,653, forward strand.
TCCAATATTGCTAAAAGAACTATATCTAATATTATTGTAGTTTCAGTAGGGATTATACTGTTTTTTATAATAAAAAATCTAGGAGGCATTTTTAATAAAGTAGGAGAAATAATTAAACTATTAATGCCATTTATATATGGTTTTGCTATAGCATATTTATTAGCTATACCATTAAAGTTTTTAGAAGAAAAAGTTCTTAAATTTATGGACAAGAAAAATCAGTACAAAGCAAAAAGATTTATTTCAATAACTATTACATATATATCTGCAGCTATATTAATTAGTATTGTATTTTCTATATTAGTTCCAGAGTTGAGTCGTAGCATATATACACTTTTAGAAAATATACCTGAATATATTAAGGCTCTAGAGGAATACATAAATAATATAGTTATAGCTTTAAATTTGAATGGGGATATGGTAGAGGATATAGTAAAAGATTTTAATAGTATATCTAAATATATAACCAGTATTGCAGGCACAGCAGTGTTAGATTTATTCCAATTCTCTGCTAATATTACTCAATATATACTAAACATATTTATAGCAACAATTATATCTATTTACTTATTAGCAGGAAAAGAAAAATTTTTTGCACAGATTAAAAAATTCTTATACGCTATTTTACCGGAGAAACCTGTAAAGTATGTAGTAGAGCTCACTAGATCTAGCCATAAAACTTTCATAGGTTTTCTTGGTGGTAAATTGTTAGATTCATTAATTATAGGAATCATATGCTTTGTGGGTATGAAGATATTTAAAATGCCATATCCACTTCTTGTAAGCTTTATAATAGGAATAACTAACATTGTCCCGGTATTTGGACCATTTATAGGGGCAGTTCCTAGCGTTATAATTATATTTATTGCTAGTCCAATTAAGGCATTATGGTTTATATTATTTATTTTAGTGCTTCAACAGTTTGATGGAAATATATTAGGACCTAAGATTTTAGGAAATTCCACAGGATTGACTGCATTTTGGGTAATGTTTGCCATACTTTTAGGAAATGGATTATTTGGAGTGGTAGGAATGATATTAGGAGTTCCCACATTTGCTGTAATTTATTCAATTATAGTAAGTGTAATAAATAATGCACTAAAGGAAAAGGGATTGCCAGTAGAAGCTAAGGAGTATGCAGCTCCAGAAAATAAAATTAAATTTTAGAAAATGTACATTAATATGATGAGATATTGGGTAAATCTATATCTCATCATATTTTTATTTTATGGCCTTAAGTTTGTTACAAATTCTAGTAAAAAATAATCCATATTTCAATGATAATATAATGTAAATAGCACATTTCAAAATAATTACAGATATTAATATTGTTAATAAAGGAAATATGATGTATAATTTAACTGAAAATATAAAAATGAGGTGTTAATTATGGATTTTATGTCCTTTGAAGATGTTATAGCGAAAATTCAAGGTGTAACTCATAGTAAAGTAGTATATAATGAGGAAGCAGTAGAAGAGGTTCATATAATTGCCAATACTACAAGATCACCTAAACAGATTGTAAGAGACATCGAATCGGCACTTCTTGCGATATTTAATTATAGAATAGATAGAAAATTAATTAGTATAGCTCAAATAGATACTGGAGAAACGAAGTCTATAAAGAGAATTAGATATGAAGGTATTTCTTTAGAAGTTAAAGATAATAACGTAAGATGTGAAATTAGATTAAATATGGATGATGATGAGTATACGTCTACGCAAACTGCAATTGGAACAAGTATTAATAGACTTAAAGTAGTAGCTAAAGCTACTGTGTCAGCTGTAGAAGAAATAATTGGACAAGTATCAGTTTTTGATGTAGAGGATATAGTAATAAACTCAATTAGAGACGTATCCTATGTAACCGTTATTGTAAATATGATAAATGACATTGCAGAAGAGGTTCTAATAGGAACTGCCATTGTAAGAAATGATGTAAATGAGGCAATAGCAAAGGCCACTCTTGATGCAATAAACAGAAGAATAGAAAAATAGTTAAACTGGTTTAATGGCCGATTATATTATATTTTATTTATCTTTCCTTAGCGGAGTGGAAATTATGACAGATTTTTAGCGGATCTTTGTTAATTTGCATATAAGGGGGATTTTATAATGAAAAACATGAAAAAAGTAATGCCAGCTTTAATAGCTTTAATAGCTTTAGCAATGGCTGGTGGATCAACTATCACTTGGGTGTTTTAATAGTTAAAGATAATAAATAATCGGCCTTAAATATATAGCGGAGGAATAAGATGAATAGTATATCTTCAGAACAAAAAAGATTCTTTCTTTCAATTTATATAATTACTATAATATCTTTTATAATACCTATAATTGAAGGGAAAATAAAAATAGAAGTTTGTAATTATGCAAATATTATAGTATTTATAATTTTAACAGCAATTACAGAATCGTTTACTGTATATTTTAGGAATATGTCTTTTAGTACAAGCTTTGCTGTANNTTATATTTTGTTTGGTCCTTTTCAATGTATTATAATTCTAGTATTGGGATTCTTATTTAGAGTTATGAAAATAGATAATGGTAAATATAAACATGTATTTAATACTCCACTATATGGAACAATATTTAATTGTTGTGCGTTAATATTACCAGTTGTAGTTGGTAGTTTTTTTTATAAAACCTTAGGTGGACAATTTAGTCTAAACTTTATAGTTAGCAATATAGGACCATTGATAGTATTTTGTTTTGCTTTCATAATAGTTAATAGTTTAATAATGTCTATATTAATGTCTATAGTTACAAATAAGAATGTAGTATTCTGTTTTACGGGTAATATAAGAATGGGAATATTAAATTCTGTAGTTATGATTCCAATAGGAATTTTATTAGCACTAGTATTTATTAAGTATGGTTATTTAGGCATAGTATTCATAACATTTCCATTATTATTAATTAGATATACTCTATTATTATATACAAGTTCAAAATCACAATTTATAGATACTGTAGAAGCTTTAATGAATGCAATTGATGCTAGGGATCAATATACAGAAGGACATTCTAGAAGGGTTGCAGAGATATCAGTAGCTATTGCAAAGGAATTGAAATATAATCCTTGGAATATTGAACAACTAAATATAGCTGCTATGCTTCATGATGTGGGTAAAATTGGAGTTAGTGATGCTATTTTAAATAAACCAGGGAAGTTAACGGATGAGGAATTCGATGCAATAAAGGAGCATCCGGAGATAGGAATTAAAATAATTAAGGATATTAAAAATATTGATTATGTTTATCCTATAGTTAGAAACCATCATGAAAGGTATGATGGAAAAGGATATCCAGATGGTAAAAAAGGTGATGAATTACCTTTAAATGTTTACATAGTTCAGCTAGCCGATACTGTGGATGCTATGGCATCAGATAGGCCTTATAGGAAAGGACTTTCGGCAAGTATTATTTTAGGGGAAATTAAAAAATATTCAGGTACTCAATTTCATCCTAAGGTGGCAGAAGCTTATTTAAGAATTGTAGAAAAGAATGGTGGAAAGTTGCCTTAATATAATAATTAAAAATAAATTAATTTAAAGCATTTTACATATATGGGGGATAGCCATGTTCTTATTTTCAATAATTCTTGGAATAGTATTAGGATATTTGCTAAAAGGAAATATAGAAAACTTAAATAATCTCGAAATTAAAAGGTGGTGGCTTATAGCCCTAGGGTTTTTAGTGGAATTTATAATGAAGATTTTTCTTAAATCAGGACATCTTCAAATTGGAAGTTTAACTTATGTTTTAAATATAGTAATGTATAGTTGTATAATGGCATTTATATATATAAATAGAAAATATAAGATGATTTTAGTCATTGGGATAGGCTTTTTATTGAATATAGTGGTTATATTCGGAAATGGATGTACTATGCCTATTAGTACAAAGGCTATGGATATATTAAATGTAAGTGGACCAGTAGAAACTAAAGGTCTATATTCTATTATTAGTGTAGAAACAAAGTTTAAATTTTTAGCAGATGTAATACCATATAAGTTATGGAAGTATAGAGGAATAGCTAGTATTGGAGATATCATATTATCTATAGGTATCATTGGTATTGTAATAAAGGGAATGAAGCTTAGAACAGATTAAAATAAATATAAAATTATATATTTAATGCTTATAGAACACCTTTTAGGTGTTTTTGCATATTGAATAGAATAATAAAATATAATTGTTGAAGGAGAAAATAAGTATAAGTTTAAGTAGTTTCAAGTAAAATTCAAGTTATATTAAAAAAAGTGTATTGACTACAAATTAACAATAATATATATTTATACCATGGGTAAAAACGGATTTACATAAAGTTATATATAATTCAATTGAAGAAATTGATAAGGGGGAGGAAATATGTCGTTAAAGGTAAATAATCTTGCTAAGAGCTATGGTGATAAATTGGTAGTTGATAATTTAAGTTTTTTCATAGAAGAACCGGGAGTTTTTGGATTATTAGGAACTAATGGTGCAGGAAAAACTACTACCATAAGAATGATGCTAGGAATGTTGAAAAAAGATAATGGGACGATTACTTGGAATGAGAAACCTTATAATTCTAAAGAAGTTTCAACAGGATATTTAGCAGAAGAGCGTGGTATATATTCAAAATTTACTGTGTTAGATCAATTAATATATTTTGGTGAGTTAAAAGGAATGACTCGTAAGGAAGCGTTAAAAAGCATTGAATATTGGCTTGAAAGATTAGAAGCTACTGAATATAGAAATAAAAGAGCAGAGCAATTATCTAAGGGTAATCAGCAGAAAATACAATTTATTGCAGCCTTAATATCTAATCCAGAAGTACTAATTTTAGATGAACCTTTAAGTGGACTTGATCCAGTAAATACAGATTTGTTTAAAGATATAATTAAGGAAGAAATAGCAAGAGGTAAATATATAATAATGTCAAGCCACCAAATGAGTACTATAGAAGAGTTTTGTGAGAATCTTGTTATACTTAATAAAGGCAAAACTGTGTTAAGTGGTAACTTAAAAGAGATTAAAAAATCTTATGGAAGAAATCACTTAATTTTAAATTGTGATGGAGATGTAAAAGAGCTATTGGAAAAAGCTAATATGAAAATTTTAAATGAAAATCAAGATTATATAGAGTTAAGTATTAATAGTGAAGATGAAGCTACAAGTTTACTTAAAGAAATATTAAGTAGAAATATTCAAGTTATTAGATTTGAGCTTAGGGAACCAACTCTTCATGAAATATTTATTGAAAAGGTAGGTGAGTAGAATTGAATATGGATAATTTTTGGAAGGTTACAAAATTTACTGTAGCGCAACAAGTTAAGGGTAAGGCATTTAAGATTTCTACCACCATAATATTGATAGCAGTGCTTATATTAACATCATTAGTAAACTTTATTCCTGCAATTTTTGGTAAGGATGATGACACTAAAGAGGCAACTAATGGTAGCAAAGAAATTGGAATAGAGACTGCTTATTATATGGATGACTCTGACCTGAAGGTAGATTTAGAGTCCGGATTAAAAGTAGCTTTTCCAAGTTTAAATTTAAAAAAGGCTACAGAAAGTAGAGAGTCTATATTAGAAAAACTTAAAACTATGGAAGATAAGATGGTTTTAGTTTCTATTAGTAATGAGAATATAGGATATTACGTGGAGGTAATAACACCAACTAGTGATACTGTATCTTCAGAGGATGGACAAATACTAGCAGAAACTATATCTAGTATTTTAAATAATAGTAGATTAATTAAGGCTGGAGTATCACAAGAAGAGCTAGGAAAATTATCTACACCTATAAACACTCAAGTATTTACTGCAGGTGATGAGGATGATACATTGGAAGATATGATAATAAAAATGGTATTTCCTATGGTAGCGTGTATGCTACTATTCTATATAATTTATTTTTATGGATATTGGGTTGCCAGTTCTATAGTTGCAGAGAAAACTTCAAGAGTAATGGAATTATTACTTACATCAACTAAACCAATGGAACTTGTTGTAGGTAAGTGTGTTGGTATGGGATTCTTAGCAATAACTCAGTTTGCATCTATATTACTAACTGCATATATATCATTTATAGGAAGTGGAGCTATAGTTAAGAAGTTTATAGATACATCTGCAAATATATTTGATATATCAGCAATACTTGGAAAAATTCCAGTGGTACAAGTGGTATTAATAATACTATTCTTTATATTAGGATATGTATTGTATGCTATTATAAATGCTTTAGTTGGTGCAACTATAAGTAAGTTAGAAGATTTAAATACAGCTATAATGCCAGTATCATTTATTTCAATAATAGGTTTTTACCTAGCATATGCGGCTATAATGTCTCCAGAATCAGTGATAGGAACCATTGCAACTTATGTACCATTTTCAGCACCATTTTATATACCATCTATGATTTTATCAGAAACAGTAGGGATAGTTCAGATGGGAGTTTCATTATTAATATTAATAGCAACAATTATAGTGTTGACTCTATTTACAGCTAGAGTATACTCTGTAGTAATACTTCATACAGGTAATAGACTAAAAATAAAAGATCTATTCACCATATTTAATAACGAAAAATAATATAACGAAAAATAATATAACGAAATTATAAGTTTAAAGCTAACTAAGAATAAAATTGTAAAAGATTATTCCTAGTTAGCTTATCTTATCTAAAGGTAGTATGAGTAGAAGGTTCATTTTCTCCATATGGAGAATGCTCATTAGCTTTATTTTTAACACCCTCTTGGTATTTAGGGGACATTGGATCAGATTTTAGTGAAGTAGTTTTTTTATTTTTAGTTTTACAAGAATTTTTAGACATAATACTTCCTCCTTAATATAAGTAATATTATCATTTGTAGAATTACATAAAATAATACTAGTAATATATTGTATATATGGTAGTAGTATTATAATAAAAATTCATGTTATGGTATTATTTATCTAAATCTAATTTATTTATAATATCCTCATAGGTTGTCTTAGTATTTTTTGAATCTTTGTAGTTAATGTAATAATGGGAAGGGCTTGAGTCCAATATGATTTCAATGAAGGGACCCTCTTTACTAGCTAAGAATAGCTTAGCTTTAATATCATTTTTTAGACTATAATTTCCTTTTTGAATTCCACCCATGCCTATGCCGCCTGTTCTAATAAGAATTTTAGGCATTTCATTTACTAGGGAAACACTTTTTATTTTATCCTTTGGAATTGAAGCATTAACTCCACTAGATATTTTTATAGAAGTATCAGTGATTGTTACTTTAGTTGAGGAATAACCAATAGCCATTATAGGTATACAAGTTATCATCATAATAAATATAACTATTACTAATACAATTTTTGTTTCTTTACTAGAGTTTGGATTATGGTCAAAGCGTTGACAATAATAAATAGAATACAGTATTACAATTGCAGTTAGAACTATAAAAATAGCTAAAGAAATATTAAAAAAATAGCTTAATAGAAATCCCATAATGTTTAAACTAGAGATAAAAAAGAATATTTTACTTATATGATTTCCTAAGGCTTCAATTTCCACATTTGCTTTTTCTTCTTTACTCATAGTGTTGTATCCTGAGATTAGCCAATACCACTTTAATTTACTTATGCATATTCCAATACTAAAGAATAAGGCTGCAACAATTAAAAGTACAATGTTTATTCCCATAGAGATACCTCCTAAATATAGTATATAATATTATATAAAAAATTATATGATTAGTTATGAATTATATCAAGAAAATAAAGTAATAATTACAAAATAAAAGAAGTGGAATTTGAAATGTATACGTTGTATTAAAAAATATATCAAATAAATATTGACTATGTTTGTTGAGTATTATATTATTAAGAAAATTAAAATATTTATCCCAATAAGTATTAAAATTAAATTTAGATAATTAAGAGATGTTATTTAGGGTAGAGGAGCTTTTACCAAAAGTATTCTTGAGAAGTGGGCACACGATGATACAAGAAGAAAGGGGAGNNGAAGAGAATAACCTGGCAAGGATATACTCTGGGATAGTACAAAATATGTGCTATACTGCCACTATGAAAATAGTGGAGAGCTACAAAGTAACACCTGTTGTGTTCATAGTGAATTAAATTGAGCGTGACAAGGGTGTTCCTTTGTCCGCCTTTTTTTATTTTGGTACATAAGTACCCAAATAAATATTACTCTCATAAACTTATAGTGGGGAGCTGAAAGGAGAATTTACTATGAACTTATTTGGAACAATGAATGTTAGAGAAAACAATCTTTTTGTGGGTGGAATTAATACTTTAGAGTTGGTTAAGAAATTTGGAACTCCTCTTTACGTCATGGATGAAGAGCAAATTAGAGATAACTGTAGAAGATATATGAAAGCCATGGGTGCAAAAATGAATGATAACAAAGTAGCCTATGCTGGAAAAGCGTTTTTAACTAAGGCTATTGTTCAAGTTATGAAGAATGAAGGACTATGCCTGGATGTTGTATCAGGAGGAGAAATTTACACTGCTATAGTCAGTGAATTTCCTATGGATAAAGTATATTTTCATGGAAATAATAAAACCATTGAAGAGATAAAACTAGGAATAAAAGCCGGTGTTGGAACCTTTATTGTGGACAATATGATGGAATTAGAGAATATTAATAATATATGTGAGGTTTATGGAAAAACTCAAGATATATTACTTAGAATAATTCCGGGAATTGAGGCACATACTCATGAATATATCAAGACTGGACAGATTGATTCTAAGTTTGGATTTACTCTTTTGGAGGATAATATATTTAGAGTAGTAAAGAGTATAAGTGAGCTTGAGAATATAAATTTAAAAGGACTTCACTGTCATATAGGATCGCAGATATTTGATATAGAACCATATAGAGAAGCTGTAAGGATTATGATTAATTTAATGAATAATATTAATAATCATTTTGAAATTAGTATGACAGAACTTAACCTAGGTGGAGGTTTTGGTATATATTATGGTGAAGGTGACGATCCCAAAACTATAGAGGAATATTGTGCTGGAATTTTAAATGAAGTAGAGAGTTGTAGTAGAAAATTGCAGATGAAAAATCCTAATATAATAATAGAACCAGGTAGAAGTATAGTTGGAAATAGTGGAATCACTTTATATACTATTGGAGGAGTTAAAGAAATTCCTAATATTAAAAAATATGTATCTGTAGATGGGGGAATGACAGATAATATAAGGCCATCATTATATAGTGCACAGTATCAAGGATTAATAGCTAATAATGTAGAAAATAATGAAGAAGCTATGGTTACTATTTCCGGTAAATGTTGTGAATCTGGAGATGTATTAATTAATGATATAAGTCTTCCAAAGGTAAAAAAAGGTGATATATTAGCAGTGCTTTCTACAGGAGCCTATTGCTATTCCATGAGTAGTAATTATAATAAGATTCCTAAGGCACCAGTGGTTTTAGTTGGAAAATTAGGACCAAGGCTCATATGTAAAAGAGAAACCTACGAAGATATGTTAAGAAATGAATTATTAAATGATAAATTAATATAAAAAAGTAAAGCACCCCATGTAAATGAGGGTGCTTTACTTTTTATGTTTATGCTTATTTTTATTATCCTTATTAATTAAAATAGAAGACAAATCAGTACCAATTAAGTTGTTAATATTTATATAGCCATTACCTTGTTTATATTTTTTATCATTTATCAAGGTTGAATTTATTCTTAATAAAGTATATATATCATCAAAGGTAAACGCGTTGTTTATTTCAAATAATAGTGCACAGATACCTGCTATAAAAGCACAGGATATAGAGGTTCCACTACGAATAGTATAAGGTGATGTAAGCGGTGGGGGATATATTTTTTCACCATCTCTCTCAGATATATAATTACAGTCTGTGTTTAAAGATATAATATTATCACTTGCAGCAACAAAATCAGGTTTTTTTAATATTTTATTAGAGCCGCAACAGGAATAATCACTTATTTTATAAGTAGAATTTGTATCTATTCCACCTATTGTAAGCACCTTATCAGATAGAGCAATACCTTTTATAGTATCTTCTTTATCTTCATTATTGCCAGCAGGTACAACTATTATTACGTCTTTATTTCTAAGTATAGTAAAAATTTTATCATATAGAGATAAAATAAACTTATTTAAAGTAGTTATTTCAAAAGGTGCACATACTATTTTTATATTAAATTCATCAATGCTATCGTATAAACATTCCAAAGCAAATAAAGTGGCTGAAATATACCCTTTACCAAGCTTATTAAAGGCTTTTATCATAACTAAATGGCTATCAACAGCAATGCCATGTTGTTTTACTTTTTTATTTGTACCTTCGCCACATATTAATCCAGAAATAAAAGTCCCATGACCATTGTCATCATAAGGGTATGTTGAACCATTAATTATATCAATGAATTTTTTTACTTTGTTTGATGGGGTAGATAAATCTATATGTGGATATACGCCACTATCAATAATACCAATACCTATGCCTTTACCTGAAACCTCTTTATTTTTTAACACTTCAAATCTTTTGTTATCTAAAAAAATTCCATTGGCATGAAGGATATTTTGATTGCATAAAAATGCTATGTCGTCAATGCATATATATTTGACTTCCGGAAGCTCTATAATTCTTTTAATAGCTCTTTTGGTAGCAAGTACACATAAACAATGCAAGGATTTAATATTATACAAGACTTCACCTTTTGAGGATTTAATGTTTTTCTCTATTGAATTTTTAATGCTACCATATTTAATTATTATTCTATATCTATTATAAATATCATGATCCATCATATTTTTAAGAGTTGGGTCAAGTTTTTTATTAAAAAGCATAAAATACTCCTTATATACTTATTACACTTATTAGTATATGTAAACTAGGAGTATTTGTTAAAGCTTTTATTTATTATAAAAACAAAAGCTAAGATTAAGAATTTTTATATTCTCATCTTAGCTTTTAAAGTTTTATAAATTATATATGTTCTTACACATAGAAAAAAATGCTCTTGCAATAGGAGTAAGAGTTCTTTTAGAACTTACTATTAAGAAGAGATCTCTTCTTAAGTCTACATTTTCTACTCGGCTTATACGCATGTTACCACTAATAAAGCCATCATCACATAGGCTTTTACTAATTATAGAAATTCCTAATCCTAGATTAATAAGTTTAAGTTGAGCATGTACACTATTTACCTCACAAAGAACTTTTAATTTCTTAGGATCTATTTTGCTTGCATGAAGCTGAGCTTCTAAAGTATGTCGAGTGGCAGACTCTTTTTCTCTTATTATAAAAGGATATTTTATTAAATCATCAATAGAAATAGTTTCAGGTAAATTTAATTTAGGATTAGAAACAATAACAAGTTCATCTTCCATTATCTTATAACTATTTATTTTTGAATTATCTATGATCGTACCAACTAAACCAATTTCACATTTAAGATCTATAATATCTTTAATTATAGATACAGAACCTTGTTCTTTAATGTTAAATTTAACATTTGAGTAGAGTTCACTAAAAGTTGAAACAAGAGTAGGTAGTAAGGAATTGCATGGCGTAGTGCTAGCAGCAATGTTTAAGACACCAGTAATATTATTATTGAAATTAGATAAATCGGTGATAGCATTATTCCTTAAATTTATAATATCATTAGCATATTGTAGAAAAGATTCTCCTACAGGTGTAAGATTAACTTCCTTAGATGTTCTATCAAATAATTGAATATTAAGTTCTTTTTCTAAACTAGAAATATGAGAACTTATAGTAGGTTGAGATAGGTAAATAGCATTTGCAGCCTTAGAAAAACTTCTAAGTTTAGACACTGTAATAAATGCTTCTAATTGTTTAAAATCCATAGTCTACCTCCTATTAATAATAATTTAAGATTTAATAATTCGATTTATATGAAAAAAGATTTCTATTTGAGAACTGTTAAAACTCCTTACGAAAAAATAGAAAAGATATAAGCTATCCTTTCCATTTAAAAACTATAATTCCAGCTATCATTATGACAACACCTATGCATTCTCGTATTCCATATCCAGCTTCAGTAGAGCCAAACCAACCAAAATGATTGATAAGTGCAGCTGCAATAAGTTGGGCAATAAGAATAGTTGCTACAGCTATAGCCGGACCAAGACTAGACATACCCTTAATTACTGTAAACGTAATAACAGCACCTAATACTCCGGCTAAAAGGTAAAGTTTGTTAGCATATTTTAAATTTCTAAAGGTACCGTCACCTGCAAAGAATAACACTATTAGGGCAGTTATAAGTGCAATAGCTTGAGTTAATACTGTGGTTTCCCATAGTCCAATTTTTTTTGAAAGTTCTGTATTAAATACACCTTGAACACTCATAGTTACCCCTGCAATTATTGAGAAAATTATACCCAACATAAAAACTTTCACCATCCTTTTAAAGATAGCTTACCCTAATATGGATATAATTATTTAAAATTTAAGGGGTATATCTTCGCTTAATTTTATTAATTATAAAGTTAAAATCATAGAAAAGAAATTGTTTTTAATATTAAAACTCTTTTAAATCATAACTTTTAACTAAGGTATCTCTTCTATTGTTAAGCTGTTTCCAAATCTCGATTTTATTTATCTTAGTAAAATTAAACAAATCAGTTTTATCTTTACTTTCATCTAAGGTAAATAAGTTATTTGAATAAGCCTTTCTAATCGCATTGTTAGCATTAGAAATAGGCATGTTAAAATAGGATAGTGTTGAGAAATCTTTAACACTTATACCATGAGTATTAAGCATGTCAAACATGCTTCTAGATATCTTGTTTATGTATCCTTTATCTTTAACTTTTAAGTTTACAGTATTAGATGTATCGTTAATGAAAATGTCATTATCAATTCCAACTTTAAATTTTTTATAAGGAGATAAAATTTTTGAGATTATCTCATCTAATTTATCAAGCTCTGTATTAGACACAGAACCTAGAGGAATGTACAAATTAGATATGTTTTTATACAACTTATATTTCTTATTTAAAAATTTTTGGATAGATATAATGTCATCAACAGATTTATCATCCACCAATGCAACTAAATAATATTTCATTTTTTCCTCCCGAATGTAGATTTTTATTATAAAGTATTATATCATTATAAAATACTTTAACGCTACAATTAACAGTATTATAACATATAATAATAGGTTATAATAGACATATATAGTTAATTATATTTTTACTTTTATATGGATATAAAAATTAAAAATAAAAATTACACTTATAAATTTAAAATTTTTATTAAAATATACGAACATTGTGATATAATTATAATTATGAGATTTTAACATTTAAAAATTAGGTTTAATTGACATAGATATAGATAGACATGAAATTAAGTTAACATATGTAAAGTATGGACATTATATAAATAGTGAGGATGATACCTGTATGGAAAAATTAGTTATAAATGGAGGCAATCCATTATTTGGAAATGTAAATATTAATGGCGCAAAAAATGCAGCTGTAGCAATTTTACCAGCAGCAATTTTAGCATCTAAGGGAGTTTGTACAATAGAAAATGTTCCTAATATAGAAGATATAAATTGTTTAGAAATTATTTTAGAATATTTAGGATGTAAAGTAGAATCAAGTTGTAATTCAATTAAAATTGATAGCACAAATATAGTAACAACCAATGCTACAATCCCAGAAGTAAGGAATATGAGAGCATCCTATTACTTATTAGGATCATTATTATCTAGATTTAAAAAGGCTAGAGTAGAACTTCCAGGGGGCTGCCCTATTGGAGATAGACCAATAGATCAGCATATCAAAGGATTTGAAGCCTTAGGAGCTACAGTTACCATAGAACATGGTGCAGTAAATTTGGTTGCAGAAAAATTAGTTGGAACAACTATATATTTTGATGTAGTTAGCGTAGGAGCTACAATAAATATCATGCTTGCAGCGGTTCTTGCGGAAGGAACCACAGTTTTAGAGAATGCAGCAAAAGAACCACATGTAGTAGACGTGGCCAATTTCCTAAATACTATGGGAGCAAATGTAAAAGGTGCTGGAACTGATGTAATAAAGATTAATGGAGTAGAGGAACTTTCAGGATGTAATTATTCAGTTATACCAGATCAAATTGAAGCTGGAACCTTTATGATAGCAACAGCAGCTTGTGGTGGAGATGTTACATTAAATAATGTAATACCAAAACACTTAGAATCTATTTCAGCAAAGCTTGTGGAAATGGGTATAGAAGTTATAGAAGATGAGGATAAAGTTATAGTTAGAAGTGGAAATAACCTTAAAGGTGTAAATATAAAGACTTTACCATATCCAGGATTTCCAACAGATGTACAACAGCCAATGAGTACTCTTTTAACTATGGCACAAGGTAGAAGCATTGTAAATGAAAGTATATATGAATCAAGATTTAAGCATATAGATGAGTTAAAGAAGATGGGTGCAAATGTTAAAATAGAAGGTAGAATAGCTATAATAGATGGAGTTAAAAATTTATCTGGAGCTAATGTTAAAGCAACAGATTTAAGAGCAGGTGCAGCTTTAGTTATTGCAGGTCTTTCAGCCCAAGGAAAAACTGAAGTTGAAGGCATTGAACATATAGATAGAGGATATTTGTATATAGAAGAAAAATTTAAAGCTTTAGGTGCAGATATTAGAAGAGTAAATATATAAGTTTTATATGTATTTTAGATACTAGATTGAGGAGATAATTATGAAATTTTGCCCATTATTTAGTGGTAGCAGTGGGAATAGTATATTTGTATCAGAAAACAATAGTAACATTCTAGTGGATGTGGGAATGCCCGGTAAGGCTATCGATAAAGAATTAGGGGATATAGGTATAAATCCTAATTCTATAGATGGTATATTTATTACTCATGAACATTCAGATCACATTAAAGGGGCCGGAGTATTTTCAAGGAAATACGATATTCCTATATATGCACCAAGTCTCACCTGGGAAGCCATGGATGGGAAAATTGGAAGTATTAAGGAGAAGAATATAAAAATAATTGATGGTAAGTTTACTGAAATTAATGATTTGACCATAGAGAATTTTCCTATACCTCACGATGCAGCATGCCCTAGAGGTTATAGAGTACATGGCTCTAAAAAATCATGTTGTATAGCTACTGATTTAGGTCACTTTTCTATAGAAGTAAAAATGGCACTAGAAGATAGTGATATGATTTTAATAGAGAGTAATCATGATATAGAAATGGTTAAATTTGGACCGTATCCATATCCGTTAAAGCAAAGAATACTAAGTGCAAAAGGACATTTATCCAATGAAGATTGTGGTAAAGCTATAGTAGATGTTTTAAAAGGAAATCATAAAACTATATACTTAGGGCATCTAAGTAAAACAAATAATTATCCAGAGCTTGCTTATGAAACTGTAGCAAGTGTATTAAGGGAAAATAATATTATCGTACAAAAAGATATAGAATTAAAAATGTGCAATAGAGATAGGCATAGCATATTATCAGAAATATAAACAGAGTTCTTAGNNCGTTATCCAGGGACGTAGCCACTCTTTATTCCCACTTTGAAGAAGATGTAGTATTAGAGTGGGTAGTCATCGGATAAAAAGTTTGGTTAGAAATAGGAGGTGTAGAATGAAAAAGAAGACCTTTAGTTTAATATTAACAATAACAGTAGTTATAATAGCACTAGTTGTAGGCGGAATTTACCTTACAAAAACTATGAGTATAAAGAAAGATAAGGCAAGTATAATAAGTAAAGAGAAACTTGAAAATACTAAAGGAGCTACAGAGGATGATGGCTATATTGATATAACTTTATATTTTGGAGGAGATGCTGAAAAGTCTGAGCTTATAAAGGAAGAAAGACTAATTAATAGTGAAGATTTAATAGGTGAGATGATCATGCAAGAACTCATCAAAGGGCCAGCTAAAGTTAGTGAAAAAAGCAAGCCTATTTTACCAAAGGAAACAAGACTTTTAAGTTTTTCTATTAAGGATGGCATAGCAAATATTAATTTAAGCCCAGAAGCTATGTTTCAAATGTCTGAAGTTCAAGAAGTAACAATACTTAAGTCTATATCAAATTCTTTGAGTCAGTTGAAATCTGTGAGTAAAATAATGATTACAGTAAATAATCAAGGTGTTGAAAGTTTAGGTGGAAACTATAATATATCAAAACCATTTACTAAGGATGAAATAGTTACTTTAAAAATACAGAAATAAGATATTATTGAAAGATAAATAAAAATTTATTATAATTAATAAAATAGATAAACAAATTTTGTTATAAAGAAGGAGAAAATAACATGAGCATATATAGCAATTGGACAAATTATGTTGTAGAGTATGTAAAGGAAAATGGAGAACCTGCATTTTGGAAAGAGTATGCAAAGGTTGAAAAATCAATATATACAAAAGCCTTAACAATTGATGGCGGTGTTATTAGTGGAAAGTTCTCTGAACTAGTTAAAGAATTTGACGTTAATGAAATTTACTTTATGGGATTCTTAGATGGAATAAATGAAAGTATAGATAAAGAATTAGATCTTGAAGCTATAGAAAGTGATTCAGAAGTTAGCTTCAAAATAGATTATGAAAAACTATACTTCAATATGCTTGATTCTAAAGCAGACTATCTATATACATTGTCACAATGGGATAGAATATTCTCACCAGAAAAAAGAAAAGAGATACAAAAAACTTGGAGAGAATCAAAAACCGTAATAAATGAAATTAAAATTGGTAGAAATGATACATGTCCTTGTGGAAGTGGTAAAAAGTACAAGAAATGTTGCGGAAAATAATATAAACATTAGCCCTAGTGAATTTTTTATTCATTAGGGTTTTTTTATATATGTATTATTGTAAGATATTCTATATATGGCTATGGTATAATTAATTATATGATAAATTTACAGGGGGATTGTTTATGGATAAAAATATGAAATGGCTAAAGGAAAGTAGGGTTAATAGTACAATTAATTCACTTAAAAAGAATGGTATGAATGGCTATTTAGTAAATAGTCATGAAGAACTCACTGAGAAAATTAATGAACTTACCAATGATGGTGATACAGTAAGTTGTGGTGGTTCAATGAGCCTATTTGAAACTGGAGTTATTGATTATTTAAGAAGTGGAAAATATAATTTCCTAGACAGATATGAGGATGGCTTAAGTAAGGATGATTTGAAAAAATTATATAGAAACACTTTCTCTGCTGACGTATATTTTACTAGTACTAATGCAATTACAGAAAAAGGAGAGTTATACAATGTAGATGGCAATGGAAATAGGGTAGCAGCTATGTTATATGGTCCAGATAAAGTAATAATTATAGCAGGAGTAAATAAAATTGTAGAGAATATTGAAGAAGCTATTAAGAGAAATGAAAGAGTATCAGCACCTGCAAATTGCAAAAGATTAAATAAAGTTACTCCTTGTGTAAAGGTGGGACATTGTATGGATTGTTCAAGTGAAGAGAGAATATGCAATGAATATACTATAATAAGAAGACAGGGAAATAAGGATAGAATACATGTAATTTTCTTGAATGAGGAATTAGGATATTAATTAAAATACGAATATTAGAGTAAGTGCTTTGGCAAAATAAGTTAGTCTAAAATATTTTGCTAAAGCACTTTTTTTATAATTATATGAAAAATAATGAAAATTAAAGAAAGATTAAGAGAATGAAAGCTTATCTATCTATATATACTAATAGCATGGTTGAATAAATTGATATTTGAGGTAAAATATTATTAGATAATGATTGTTAAATAACAAACGTTGTTACGAGATTATAATTAAATAACTTTTGCAATATAATATAAAAATATGTAAGAATAAATTTTATTAAGGTGTAAATTATAGGAGGTCATGTATTATGAAAATTGCAGTAATAGGATGTACACACGCAGGAACAGCAGCGGTAGTAAATGCAAAACAACTTTACCCAGATAGTGAGATTACAGTTTATGAGAGAAATGATAATATATCTTTCCTTTCTTGTGGAATTGCTTTAAGTGTATCTAATGTAGTAAATGAACCAGAAAAATTATTTTATAATTCCCCAGAAAATTTAAATAACCTTGGTATAAACATGAGAATGAATTATGATGTAACTGATATTGATATGGATGAAAAAATAATCACAGCTACAAATTTAAAGACTGCTGATATAGTAAAAGAAAAATATGATAAATTAATTTTAACCTTGGGATCGTGGCCAATAGTTCCTAATTTTGAAGGAAGAAACCTAAAAAATATATTACTATGTAAAAATTATAGTCATGCAAAAACAATTATAGAGAAGTCAGCTGATGCTAAGAATGTAACAGTTGTAGGAGCTGGATATATAGGAGTAGAACTTGCTGAAGCCTTTGAAATGAAAGGTAAAAATGTAACCCTAATTGATGCAGAAGACAGAATAATGAGTAAGTATCTTGATAAAGAATTTACAGAAATAGCAGAGAATGAATTTAAAAACCGTGGAGTAAAACTAGCTTTAGGTGAAAAAGTTCAAAGGTTTGAAGGAGAAAATGGTATAGTATCTAAGGTAGTAACTGATAAAGGAAGTCATGAAGCGGATTTAGTAGTACTTTGCATAGGATTTATACCAAGTACAAGTTTAGTAAAAGGAAAATTAGACACTCTTCCAAATGGAGCAATAATAATAGATGAATATATGAGAACTAGTGTTAAAGATGTATTTGCAGCTGGAGATTGCTGTGTTGTAGAATATAATCCATCAAGGGATAAGAGATATATTCCTCTTGCAACTAATGCTGTAAGAATGGGAACCTTAGTTGCTAAAAACCTAGTAAACCCAACTCTTAAGTATATGGGAACCCAAGGCACTTCAGGAATAAAGATATATGATAAATGTATAGCATCGACAGGGTTAACAGAAGAGGTTGCTAAGAAAACCACATCTATGGAGATTGACTCAGTAATGGTTAGTGAAAATCATAGACCAGAGTTTATGCCAACCTATAAGGAAGCAACCATAAAGCTTGTTTATGACAAGGCAACAAGAAGAATTCTTGGAGGACAGATTATTTCTGATGAAGATTTAACTCAACACATGAATACCCTATCTGTAGTAATTCAAAATAACATGACCATAGAAGAACTGGCAATGACAGATTTCTTCTTCCAACCACACTTTAATAAACCATGGAGCTTATTAAATACTGCAGCTATTAAAGCACTAAAGTAATATATAAGTTATATTATATATAATTTCAAAATAACTCATCATAATTAATATGGTGAGTTATTTTCATAGTAAAATAGATTGCTTTGATAAATTTAATAAAAGTAATGAGATAACAGTTAAAGTTTCTATGAAATTTGTTTATTAGAGTTAGATTCACTAGACTTACAATTATTATAAAAATTATTTAAAAAATCATAAACTTCTCCTGAATAAAATTTATCACTAGTATTTTTATCCATTTTGGATAATAAGACTTGGCGAGTAATAATATCATTTAGATTAACTTCTTTACAATTTTTCATAATATCGTACATTATCATAAAAGTCGTAGTTCTTTCAAGTCCTTCATTTCCATGGAAATGAAGCCAACTGCCCTCAGGTTGATTTTTTACAACTTCCATAAAATAATTTACCATAGCTTCTGTAGGTAAATTTTTATATGTTACAGGAATACGAATATAAGATAATGAATAAGATTCAGACTGCTCAGCTTCATTTTGAACTTTTGAAGGTATAATTACATCTTTAAAGCCTTCTAAAGCAATAGCTTTATTAAGTGGAATAGATTTTAATCTAGAGTTTTCATCAGCAATGATTTCATTTACTGTTAAGCCTCTATTTGCATCGTTGTTAGCATTTTGCCAACTTACAGGAATACCATCAATAAATCCATGGGATTCTTCTCTTAAGTCAACAATAGTTATAGGCACATTACCTATAGACTCCTTCATTAAAGGAACTCCAGTTTTAGAAAATTGACCACTACCAGAAATATTAAGCTTATCTAGACCAGACAAATTTATATTTTCTGAAGGAGTAATTTTATCTGTGCTCTTTCTAAAATATTTTGGTAATTCAAAAGCAGTTGGAGAATCAACTGTTAACTTTACATCTGGAATAGGAGTAGCATAACATACAACATAATTAAAGGATAGAATTATAGTTAAAAAAGCAAATAAATTAATCTTTAAAAATTTTTTCATATTTAGACACCACCTATATAATATTTAATTAGTATCTATTATAATTTTACCTATGACATTCTAAATTATTCATAGTAAAATATAGGTATTATTGGTGTAGTGTGGTGCTAGTATATTTTAATATAAAACTATACAAATAGATTAATATAAAACTAAAAAAATAGTTAACTATGAAACTATATAACTAGTTAACTATTTGTTCTGTTCATGCGGGTTTCAGAGGTTTTACTGCTTAATAGTATTATGAACTTATTAGTTAAATTAAAAAAATTAGGAGGAAGTTTAGTGAATATAACATTAATAACTGTAGGAAAAATAAAAGAAAAATATTTAAGAGATGCCATAGATGAATATTCTAAAAGATTATCAAGATACTGTAAGCTTGAAATAATGGAACTTCAAGATGAGAAAACACCAGATAATGCATCAGAAAAGGAAGAACTTCAAATAAAGGATAAAGAAGGTCAAAGCATATTATCAAAAATTAAAGATAATGCTTATGTTGTAGCCATGGATTTAAAAGGAAAACAAATTTCATCAGAAGAATTTGCAAATTTCATAGATAACTGTGGATTAGAAGGAAACTCTAATTTAGTTTTTATCATAGGAGGAAGCTTAGGCCTATCAGATCAAGTTATAAAAAGAGCCAATTATAAAATATGTTTTTCTAAAATGACCTTTCCACATCAATTGTTCAGAGTAATGCTTCTAGAACAGATATATAGGGGATATAGGATAATAAAGGGTGAACCGTACCATAAGTAAATGCGGTTTTTACTAAAAATGGATAATGAAAAACATCATATTCAGCATATTAAACCTTAGTGTTATTTAAGATAATAATATTAGGGTTCATTTTTAGTATATAGATAAAAAGTACAGGCAGGGGATTTACAATAGAACGTAAGTTCTATATAATGAGAATAAATAAATAATAACTAATAATAGTCTAAATATGATATAATAAATCAGTTAGACAAAAATAAGGCGGTGTATTAAATATGTTAAAACTTGCAACAGTTTTTAGCGGAATTGGAGCCATTGAACATGCACTAAAAAGGATGGGAATAGAGCATGAAATTATATTTGCATCTGACAATGGAGATGTAGATATATTTAAAAAAAATATAGGTATTAATTTTATAGAAATAAGTAATGAAATAAAGCGGTTAAAAAATATTATAAAGGATATACATATAAGTGTAGAAGATGATTATGAATATTTAACTGATTTAGAGGAACATTTAAAGAGAATAGATGATAAAGTTATTGAGTTAAAAAATCAATGTAGAGATGTAAAATTAGATTTGTCAATATTAGATGATGTGAAGAACGAAAAAGTAAAAAAAGAAATAAATAAAATATATGATAAATATGAAGGGAATATTATAAGCAATATAGATAAAGCTGTAATAATGGAATTGTTAAAGAAAGATTCAGAAGTATTTGATAAAGAAGCAGATGAATTAAATTATGATTCTAAACTTATAGTAAAAGAATTAAGGGAATTAGTAACTCAATTAAATATGTTGGACGAAAAAATAGAAACACTACATATTCATAGTGATTTGGAAAAGATAAAGGAATATTCTGATAAAAAGAAATATGTTGATAATCTATATGGGGGAAAAGAAAAATCTAATTTTGTAAAGCAAAGTTATTTTGCTAACTATAAGATTGAAGATGAAAATTTTCATTGGAATGTATCATTTATAGATGGTTATCAATATCGAAATAATGTTGATTTATTTGTAGGCGGAAGTCCGTGTCAATCATTTTCAATGGTTGGAAAGCAAAGAGGACTTGGAGATACAAGAGGTACATTATTCTATGAATATGCGAGACTAGTAAAAGAGATACAACCTAAAGTTTTCATATATGAAAATGTGAAAGCTGTGTTAAGCAATGATAGTGGAAGAACATGGAAAACTATGAGCGGAATTTTTGATGAATTAGGGTATACATGGAAGCTTATGGTTCTTAATAGTAAAGATTATGGTGTAGCACAAAATAGAGAACGTATATTTGTTGTAGGGTTCAGAAATGATTTAGAAGTGGAAAAAGAATTTGAAGAACCTAAAAAAGTTGAATTAAATAAGATAATGAAAGACTATCTTCTAGATAAGGTTTCTGGAAAGTATTATTTAAATAAAAAGGGAGTTGCTTTTGTAACTGATAATAAGAATCTTCAAAAGAAATGGACTCAAATTGATGGGGATATACAATTATGTCAAAAGAAAAATCAACAATTCAATTGGCATGGGGATTTTGTATTTGAAGAAGAAAATAAAGATAAGGAAAAAACTATGCATGATTTAGAAAAATATTTCTTATCTGAAAAGGTCAGGAAGTATGTATTAGCTAGTGGTACTAAAAACTTTTATTCTAAGCCTGAAATAGATTTGGATGTAGCAAGACCACTACTAACTACAATGCACAAAATGCATAGAGCTGGAGTTGATAACTATGTAACTACAGATGGTAGAATAAGAAAATTGACTCCAAGAGAATGCTTGCGTTTAATGGGATTTTGCGATAGCTTTAAAATAGTGGTATCAGACACACAAGCATATCAGCAAGCAGGAAATTCAATTGTTGTAGATGTTTTAATAGCAATTGTGAGTGAGGTAATAAAAGTTTTACCGAATATTTTAACAGGTGATTGCTATAAATACAAAGCTGGGCTTGATACTAAACCCAGCAATGAATATAATATAGTTGATAAACAAGTATCATTTAGTATGATTAGTGGAGAATAGCTTATTGTCGTAAGCTATTCTTTTCATTTTAGAAATATATTTTCTCTATGATATTCTAAAAATCTATTTCTTTCACCATTCATATTATTCAAGTTAACTACGATTGATGGAGTAAGATTTAGAGCATGGACAATGTCTGGAGTAATTTGTGTAGATATTAATACTTGACCATTATTTTGAAATGAGATTAGTCCTTTATCAAAAAGTACATCAAAAAATGGAGATAAAGTTAATCCATTAAAACCATTTAATCTGTCTTCATTACTTGAACATCTACTCCAAGGAATTATATGACTAGCTCTTAATACAGATGGATTTGTGACATTTGTAAATGGACAATGGTTAAGTATTGACAGGCAACGTTCTCTAAATATACCTTGTCCAATTCTTGATTTTATTAAGGTTTCTTTTTCTGTAACTGGAATATAAGAACTATTTTGTATTGAGTCTAATAACAGAGTATCAGACATCTCTAAGGTATATACTTCATTTGTTTTATTAGATTGATGAACCACTTGAAAGAAATAGCATACTTCTCCAGTTAATTGATTTTGAACTTTATATATTATATATTTTGACACAAAAGGTAGGGCATATGTTCTAACTTTGTGCCAAATAGGATTTCCAGAACCTATATAAAATCTTTCCATATCCATGTTGCCATCTTGTTTATGAATCGTGAAATCAAGTATATCATTTGGATAAGAATATATTTCATTTAATTTATATTGAAATTGTGTAGTAATATTTTGATTAAAAGAATACTTGGGATTCATATAATCAGAATAGGCATCTTGCATATATTTAATAAGGTTGTCCTTAAGGAAAAAAGCTTTGAATATGCAAGGATGGTAATGGCTAGTCACATTTTTTAGATTTACTACAGGAATAGTATTAGACATATCAAATTCGAAAAATCTACCATTAGCAGAAGAATTTTGATTTGAAATGTATAAACGAGTTTCTCCATTTCCACCACCAGTTTTTATAGAAGTATCAACGAAACTGTCGGAAATATTTGTTGACATTATACCAAGTATTTGGTATGGGACATTTAATATATTTATTGTGTTCATAACAACACCTCCTGGAATAATGATACTATAGTTCCAGGATAAAAGTCAATAATTTGTAATAAAAATAAAAAAATATTTAAGAAAACGATTAACTGAGAGGAAAAGGTAATTTATACCCCGAGAAAATCGGGTTAAAATAATGGAGTTTATCATACTTAAAAGTATGAGATAGTTAAAATGGAGGCATAAATAGATATGAATAAGAAGAATAACCGAATAAAAATAATAGATTTTCTTCAATGGAATGATAGAAATGGTTATTATATAGATGAAAATTGTGATTTAGAAGAAATACCGCGAATGACATATGAGGATGCAGTAAAATATTTCTTTGGTGCTATTAATTATGATCTTTACTATAGCATAACAGATAATATATTTGAATTAATTTATGAAGTGGCAATTAAATATGCTAAAGAAAATAAGTTTTACGAAAGTATAATGACAAAATTAAATTTGTTAGAGACAGAAGTGGCTCCCCATCTATTATTAATCGTAAATGGAGGGATTACAATTGAATAGAAAGAAGATAATAGCAATATACACTAGGGTTTCTACATTAGAACAGGCAGAAGAAGGTTACAGTATTGATGAACAAGAAAGATTGCTGATGGATTATTGTAGAAGGAATAACTACGAGGTTTATAAGTGTTATTCGGATAGAGGTATTAGTGGTAAGGACATTAAACATCGACCTGCACTAAAAGAATTGCTAAAGGATGCTGAAGACAAGAATTTTGATATGGTAATTTCATGGAAGATTAACCGTATTAGTCGTAAACTTGCAGATGTATTAAAGATTATAGATACCTTTGAAAAGAATAACATTACATTTAAATCTTACTCAGAGCCTTTTGAAACAGATACCCCAGCAGGTAAAATGCAATTTCAGATGATGGCACTTATAGGGGAATTCGAAAGAGGTACCATAGCACAGAATGTTAAGATGGGAATGTGTGCAAGAGCTAGACAGGGGCTTTGGTGTGGAAATAGAGTTTTAGGTNNACTAATATTCAGTATGTATGCTAATGAAGGAAAAGGATATAAAGCTATAACTACTAAACTTAATTACTTAGGATATAAGACTAAGAAGGGAAATGATTTTTCAGTAGGTTCAATTAAAGATATACTTACTAATCCAGTATACATAGGTAAGATAAGATATAACTTAAGACAAGAATGGAGTGAGAATAGAAGACGTAATATTAATCCAGAACCAATAATAGTAGATGGAATACATGAAGCTATAATTGATATGGATACATGGGATAGGGTACAAGCTATAATGGAAGAAAAGAAGGGTAAGCCTTCAAGAATCTATGACGGTGAGTATCCATTAACAGGAATATTAAAATGTCCAGTGTGTGGTGCTGGAATGGTAATAATGAGAAATGGTAAGAAGAGAAAAGACGGAACTAAAGCAACATACTATGCTTGTGGAGCATGGAAGAATAAAGGAACAGCAGTATGTAATAGTAATGCAATAAATGTAGAGAAAGCAAATGAGTATGTTTTTGAAAAGCTATCGGAACTGTTATCTAATGAGACGATGATAAAGGCTATTGTAGCTAATATAAATAAACAAAGAAAAACTAGAGTTGCCCCTGCTAAAAAGGAAACTCAAAGAATAGATAAAGAACTAGAAAAGTTAGACAAAAAGAAGGGAAAAATATTTGAAGCATATGAGGATGAGTTAATCTCTAAAGAAGAGTTCTTCAGTAGGAAGGAAGAATTAAACGAAAAAATACAAAGATTACTAGAAGAAAAAGAACCTTACACAGTAGCGATAAGCGAAGATACTGAGCAACAAGTACCCTATGAATTAATAAAGAGTGTACTAGAAAACTTTAGTATGCTTCTTGAAAAGAGTGGTAGTAGGGAAGAAAAGAAATTATTAATTCACATGATAATATCAGAAATAACCATTAACAGACTAAGAGAAATAGATTCAATAAAGTTAAAAATAAATGATAATTTAATAGAGTATATAAGTAAACAAGAAGGAGTATCTAAGAAGGGTACTCCTTCTTGTTTTATTTTAAGAAATATTGGAATAAATACTTTAAATTTAGAGATTGCTATATAAGTTAAAATGGTATAATTATCTTATGGAATTTAAATAGATAAATTTAAAAAAACTATGGGGAGAGATAGTATATGGCAATACCAACATATGAAAGAATAATGCTTCCATTATTAGAAGTGTTAAGAAGTAATGAGATCTATACTAATAATGAATGTATTGAGATATTGGCTAGAAAATTGAATATTACAGAAGAAGAAATGAACTTATGCTTTCCAAGTGGTAAAAAGAGAGTATTTTATGATAGAGTAAATTGGGCGAAAACTTATATGAAGAAAGCTGGACTAGTAGAGGCACCTAAAAGGGGTTTGGTTAGGATTACTAAATTAGGATTAGAATTGTTGCAACAAAATCCAAAGCAGTTAAAATCTAAAGATTTATTAAGATATGATAGTTTTTATGAATTTGTAAGTTCAAGTAATAGAGATCAAAATCATAATGAAAATAATGAAGTAGCATTAAATGAAAAAACACCATCAGAAGAAATTGCAAATGCTTTTGAAGATTTAAAGACCTCATTAGCAGATGAAATATTAGAAAAAATCAACTCATGTTCATTTGAATTCTTTGAGAAATTGGTAATAGAGTTATTGATTAAGATGGGATATGGTGGTTCAAGAGAAGAGGCAGGAAGAGCAACTAAGAAAACAGGTGATGAAGGTATAGATGGAATAATTAATGAAGATAGACTTGGTTTAGATAGTATATATATTCAAGCGAAAAGGTGGAAGGATACAGTAGTTGGGAGACCTGAAATTCAAAAATTTTCTGGTGCATTAGATACTCCAGGAGCAAGTAAGGGGATTTTCATAACAACTTCAACATTTTCTAAAGAAGCTAGAGCGTATGTTAAGGCTATAAATACAAAAAATATAGTTTTGATTGATGGTATGCAGTTAGCACAATATATGATTGAATTTAATGTTGGAGTATCAACAGAAATAATATATGAGGTTAAAAGAATAGATACAGATTATTTTATTGAAGAATAAAAATAATATGTTTATAATTAAGGAGAATTTAAAAATGTCGTTAGCAAATAGTTTTCAGGACTTTAAGAGGGAAATTGAACTTATAATCAAGCAAAATCCTTTGGAATGTGAGCTATACTCGATTGTTTCATCCATTATTCGTGAAAGAGATAATAGTAAAAATATCTCAATAAGGGATGTATCTAACATTCAGGGTGTGTATAACCATCAAAATCAAAAAGATAGAATGTATAAAATTAGTGAAAATGAATATGGTGCTTCTGATTTTTTGATAATGGATTCAAGTTACAGCTATTCAAAAAGTGATAAAAACAAGATTTTGGGTTCAATTGAAGTAAAGGCTGTATATTTAAACTTAGATTTAGAGATAAGGAATAAGGGAGAACAGTTTTTTGGTGAATTAAAAACATTTGGAAATCTAATTTATACAAATGCATTAGTATGGCGTTTATATAAATATAATTCAAATTCAAGACAAGGAGAATTACTATGGGAAATAAAACTTGGTAAATATTGTTTTGATAATCAATGTACCAAACAAATATCAGATAATGATAGAATAATTTGGGAAGATATTAGAGAATGGTATAATCTATTGATAAATTTAGAGAAAATTGTATGGAAGTAAAATTAGATATAATATAAAGATCTCACTTAGAGGTGATACGGAGAACTATACCATAAGCAAGCCTCTAAATCTTTGATTTAGTTAGGCGAACTTACTCAGCGAACGAAGTGAGTTGAGTTTCCTTTAAGACCAAGTACAGTTTATAGCCTTAGGCATTGATATGGCTTGACTAGGTCTGTTATTATACGTGAAAATACTGTAATATAAGTAATGAAATACAATAAGTTTATCAGTAAATATAATATATGTACTTGAGGAGGTATGAATATGGAGCTTTGGGATGTATATGATATTAATCGAAATAAAACAAATGAAACTATGGTTCGAGGTGAACCGATTGAAAAAAATAATTATCATTTAGTTGTTCATGTATGTGTTTTTAATTCAGATGGTAAAATGCTAATTCAACAGAGACAACCTTTCAAAGAAGGGTGGTCAAATATGTGGGATATAACAGTAGGTGGAAGTGCTATAAAAGGTGATACAAGTCAATCAGCAGCTGAAAGAGAATTGTTTGAAGAAATTGGATTAAGAGTAGATTTTAAAAATATTAGACCTCATATTACCATGAACTTTAACAATGGATTTGATGATATTTATTTAATNNGAACTATCATTGCAGTATGAAGAAGTTCAGAAAGTGAAGTGGGCTTCTAAAGAAGAGATATTTTCAATGATAGATAGTGGTGAATTTATACCCTATTATCAGAGTTTGATACAACTATTTTTTGATACTCGAAAGAAATACGGTGCCATAAATGAAAATGTGCATACCCTATAACTTAGAGCATTCCAATATTTTGTTTTAGCTATATAATAATATTTATAGGATATGGCTAGAACTATCATGAAACCAAGGACAATAAAAAATTATATTGTCCTTGGTTTTTAATTCTTTAGAGAATTATATCCTATAATAAATACTATGCAATTAGACATATATTTAAAATAATGTTATAATCCGAAAGAATATTTGGGATTTTAATAATATATAAAATCATGTGGAAGGAAGTGTAGTATGAGAAAATTATTTAAATTATTGAGTCTATCAACATGTCTTTTAATAATGTTGGTGGTTTTTGCAGGTTGTAGTAAAGATTCTTCTAAAGAAATAAGCTTTTTCAATTATGGTGAAAATATAGATGAAGAGACTGTAAAAGAATTTGAGAAGGAATATGGCATAAAGGTTAATGTAGAAACCTTTGATGATATGGAAACTATGTATCAAAAAATTAGTCAGGGCGGTGTGAACTATGATGTTATATTAGTATCTGATGTTTTAATGCCTAGAATGATAAAAAATAAGTTTGTTCAAGAATTAAATAAAGATAATATACCTAATATATCTCAAATGGATGAAGCCTATTTAAATCTAGAAATAGATCCAGGTAATAAATATTCAGTTCCTTATATGTTTGGAACAGTAGGACTTATTTATAATAAAGATGTAGTAAAAGAAGAAGTGGATAGCTTTGATATATTATGGAATGAAAAGTATAAAGATAAGATTTTTATGTTTGATACCTATAGAGACACCATAGGAGTAGCTTTAAAGAAACTTGGATATTCTTTAAATTCAACTGATCCAAAAGAAATTGAAGAAGCTAAAGAGCTACTATTAAATCAAAGGAAATTAGTTAATCCGATATATGGGGTTGATAATGGAACTGTAATGATTCCAGCAGGAGAGTCTGCTATAAACATGATTTGGTCTGGAGAGGGATTAAATCTTCAAGCTGAATACCCTAATTTAGTTTATGTAGTACCTAAGGAAGGGGCAAACTTCTGGATTGATAGCTTATGCATACCTCATAATGCTAAAAATGTTGATGGAGCTGAGAAGTTCATAAACTTTGTAAGTGATAAGGAAAGTGCATTAAGAATAGCTGATGAAATAGGGTATACAACTCCTAATAAAGAAGCAAGACTTGAGCAACCAGAGGAAGTTAGAAATAATCCTAATGCATATATGACTAAAGAAATAATGGATAGATGTGAAATCTATGTGGATTTTCCTAGTAATGTGAAAAAGGTATATGATGATGCATGGATACGCATAAAATCAAGTAATTAGAAATCATATATAGTATTATATAGAAATAAAAAAGAGTAGATAAAATTGTGTTTATACAAACCTATTTATTCTATAATAAAAATGGGGCTTTCGCAAAATAGATA
>NZ_DHYX01000038.1:0-17907 GCF_002414285.1 Clostridium sp. UBA5119
CTATATAGGGTACATTTTAATTTTATTTAGCATTGTACTTTTTATTTTAATATACTTATTTACATCTATAGAGAACATATTTGAGTATAAAACTTTTGATATTGTTTAAACTAATGGTGACAAATAAGTAGGAGGAAAATATTATGGCAAAAGCAGGAATGAGAAGACCAGATCCAAAAGATTCACATGGCACAGAAAGTAATAAGCATAATCACTTTCCTAAAAATGAAGTTCATCCAGTACCAGAACTTCAAGGAAGGGCTAAAACTTCAGATAAAAAATCTAAGCCAATTAGCTATGATGGGAAATGGTAAAATAATGTGTGAATAAAAACAAAGTAGACATTATGGATGCAAATTAAACTTAGAAGAAGTAATAAGCAGCACTTACTTAAATTAAGAGTAGGTGCTTTTATTATGTTTAGATTACGCAGTTTAAAGGATTAATCATTACTTACTAGACTTTCTTTTTATATCTTTTATATGCTAGAATACTATAGAAATTTAAAGGGGCAGTAATAACATCTGCTAATCCATTTGGAAAAATAACTCCGGAAGAGTACACAGTGATTACTGAAATAGAATTTGTAGAATAGAATTAAATTGTAAATAAATTGTAAATAAATAATACAATATTGGAAAGTGAAAAACACCTCATATTCATATAAATTACAGTGGTATACAAAGGGAGTATTCAGGAAATAGTAATTAAGTACACTAATTAAAATATGGGAGGTTAAATAAATGAATGATAATAAAAAAGAACTTTTTTTAAATGGTCATGGAATTATCAGTATTATCGATATCCCTGATACTAAACCTAAAGTACCTGATTATATAATTGCATTAATAAATAAGAGTAAAGGATATACAGTAACAAAAATAAAAGTAGGAGAAGATGGTGAAGAAATTAGATTACCTCATCCTGTTCCTTTAAATTGTGAGTATGATACTTGTGCAAAATGTCATGCTGCTGCTAAATATGATCCAATTCTTGTTGTAGAATGTGATGATGCCCCTTTTGACCTTTTTCTATTCTGTCATACTGACGATGACGAAAAACCAAGTGGATGGGCTGGCCCAGCAAAAATTAAACCTAATTGCAATTATGCTGGTGAAGTTATTTGTCTTGATTTACAATAGAATTATATTACGAACTAAATATATCTTAAGAGATTAGAGAAATCTAGTCTCTTTTTTACATTAAAAAACAAGGAAGGTGTAACATGAGTGAAGCTGATGCAATACAAGAGGTGAGAGAGTTTAATAGAGATAAAAGGCTTACTTAAAAATATGAATGATACCAATGAACTTAAACTTAAAAACTTTGAGGAGAAGTTAAAAGTTGCAAACAATAGAAATTCAGATTTAGAAGATGCTAACAGATGGTTATGGAGAGCAGTTGCTGGAGCTTTAATAAGTGCAGTAATTGCTTTTTTAATTAATTTTAAATAAGAAGGAGAGATAATTATGGAGTTTATTAATTACATTACAGAAAATGCTTTAATTTTAATACCAGTACTTTATATCATAGGTATGATTTTAAAAGGAATTGAAAGAAAAAAAGATAAATATATACCATTGATACTATTACCTATAGGTATAGGTCTAGCTATGGCACTTATGGGCCTTAATATAAATGCTATAATTCAAGGAATTTTAGTAGTTGGTGTTAGTGTTTATACCAATCAGCTTGTAAAACAAATTAATAAGTAGTTTACAGAGTGAGGGCAATCTCACTCTTTTATATTTAAGGAGGAATAGATTATGAAATTAAGAGGTATAGACGTATCACATCACCAAGGAACTATTGATTGGGATAAGGTTAAAAGTCAGATAGATTATGCAATCTTAAGTGTAGGATATGGTGACAACATAACAAGCAAGGATGACAAGCAAATTCATAGAAATGCTAAAGAGTGTACAAGACTAGGGATACCATTTGGAGTTTATATTTATTCTTATGCAGAGTAAATAGCACAAGCTAAGTCTGAGGCAGATCATGTATTAAGATTATTAAAGGGTTATAAATTAGATTATCTAGTTTATTTTGATTTGGAAGATGCAGGAACTACAGGAAAGTGCTCTAATAAACTTATAGCAGATATGGCGGAGGTATTTTGCAATGCTATAGAAAAGGCTGGTTATTGGGCAGATATTTATGCAAATACATCATGGTTCACTAACAAATTAACAGATGCTAGATTTAATAAGTGGGTTAAGTGGGTGGCTCAATATAATACAACTTGTACCTATAAAGGTAAACATGATATATGGCAATATGCAAGTGATGGCAGAGTAAATGGTATTAGTGGGAATGTAGACATGAACTATTGCTATGTTGATTATCCTGGATTAATTAGTCCTAAAGCTAACTTATCTAAACCAACAAAACCAAACCCTAGTACAGATAGCAAAGAAGAAAAGGAAATGGATTATATTATACAATATTCAAATGCAACAGACCAAGCAATTGCAGAGGTAATGGCTGATAGACTTAACTGTCCAACAATAAACTGTTTAAGACCATATGCTTACTATGCGCAGTATAAAACAGTTATTGCAGTAGGAGAAGCCAAAAACAAAAGTGGACATACTGATGTACTTATCCAGGTGAAGAATAGACAGGAAACAACGGATAAGGCTATAGCTTATTGTAAGAGCTTAGGAAGATAATATTTAGAGGGTACTTATGTAAAACTTGCTACCATCATTTTTATTTATAGTAATATTAAAAATCAAAACCACTATAAAAACATTGTTTGCTTTTATGGTATAGATTGTTATTATATGAAAATAAATACTTATGTAAAGGAATTGTTTATATGATTAGATTGAAAAAGAAAATGGAAGAATATTATTATTGGGATGCTAGAGTTAAATCATTGGAGTGTGATTATTTTGCAGATGAAGTTAAATTAATTTATGATGCTATGGAATGCGATGTTATATATCATTTTACAGGATGTTATAGTACAGAGTTTAATCATGAAATTGCATATAAAAAAGATAAGCCTATGAAAGAATGTACGTTGGGTCAAATACCATATTTTATTCAAGATATTAAGTTAACTGAGAATATAATAGAAGATAAAAAATATCTTAATATTAGTATTAATATGTTTCCTATGTATGTAAAAATTTTGTGCGAAGATATTAAAATAGAACAAATCCCTAAAAAAGGTGATAGTTAAAATAAGAGTAAAAATGAAAAGCCTAGAGTTTAATCCAGGCTTTTTTATTTTACTAGTATAGGTAAGAGATATATTAAAATTATAAATGATAAAATTCATAGTATAGAACCTAGTACAAAAATGTTTTTGCTAATGACTTTAAAAAATTTCTATATTATCTATAATTCCATAAACTTATTTTAATATATGTATTATAAAAAATAATCAAAGGCTAGTAGGGAATAAAATCCTTATTAGCTTTAAAAAGATTGTAATTAGTTTATGTTTACTTCTAACAGTCCTTGGTTGTAATTTGGGTTTTAGTTCTAAAGCTTTTGCACAAGCAAGAATTATTATGTCATTCAATGCAAATGGTGTTCGTGATAGTTATATTAGCAACAATTTACCCACCAGTTCTGATGACGTATTTCAATTATGGAGTGACGGGAAAGCAGATGTTATTATTAGTATGGATAGGTGGAGTACTAGTGACAGGAGTGGCCAAAATATGGTATTTGAAATTTGGAGAAGAGTTGGAGTAGGACAATATGAACTTTATCGTACTAGTCAACCAATAGGTGGAACTGGAGAGTATAAGGAAACTTTTAATCTTAGGACTGGAATATATAAACTAAAAATAAAAACTTTAGACCCAAGAGTTTATGTATACGCACATGGCAAGGTTCTTTCACGATAATTAACAACTAATTTAAAAGGTATAAAGCAATATAATATTACTTTATACCTTATTTTTCTTTTGTATAAGCACATGGTTTAAGATGTATTTAAATTATAGACAATCAATCTTTGATTTATACATTAAATGTAAAAGTGTTAATCATAATAAAGTTCTTCTCTTGTTTTATAGAATCATTACTCAATTTCCTTAAGTTTATTTTCCTTTCAAAATTTGTAGAAGTTCTTCTTTGTTTGAATCTACTAACCTCAATAATGACTCTGTTACTAATCTAGATGTATTTGGTCCCATAGTGACAGTTGCATTTAATTTTCTTTTTTTCTTCNNCCTCAATAAAATTATTAACATTAAAAGGAAATAATATACTTAGAGAGAATAGTATATTGTAGGGGTGGTGTTATGGTTAAGAAAGGATATGAAAGAGTAGATGTAACTTTTTCTAAGACTTCTGATATAGAAATGCAATTGTATAAATATATAGAAGAAAAAGGACAACTAATAGGAAAAGGGAAGTATATTAAACAACTTATATTAGAAGATATGAAGAAGGCTCATAGAAAATAGAGCCTTTATTTTTTTATAAATATTTCGGAACTTTTAGGAAACTTTTGGTGCTAGATTGCATATAGATATATTAAGAAGTAAGAAAGTGGAGGAAGTTATGGTAAATAAGATTACAGTTAGTTTCAAAAGCACCACAAAAGATATGAAATTATTCGTAACAGTTAATAGCCAAGAAGAGAAATCAGATTTTATTAAAAAGGCATTAGAATATTATATTAAGCACTTAGATAAGGAGAATATTCAATGTTTGGATTAGATTTATTGATTCTCAATGGCATAAAAAGCCTAGCAATTTTCACAGGAACTTTAAAAGAAGGTTTAATAATACTTAGTGGTATTATTATTTATTCAATAGCAGCAGTAAAAGTGGAAGGGAGGAATAGCAAGTGATTACTGAATTTACAATAGCTGGTGCTGGTGTAGCACTATATAGAAATCTAGACAAAATTAAGCTAAGGAAGAAATGGAAACAGATTACTTATAGCAAGAGCGAATTTACTAACAGATTAGAAAGAACCCTTAAGATATGGCGAATAGATAGGACTCCATACGGCTATGACATAATTACTGAGTTTCCATATGGATATACCTTTGAAAATCTTAATAGAGATATAGATATATTCAAAGAAGGATTACAATTTCAAAGCATACAACTAAGCCAAGTTAATAACGTGGTTATTATGAATTGTGTGGCTAATTACAAGTTCAAAGATTAATTACATCCTAATAAAATTCTAATAGCAGATGGACTTATTAAGCCTATTATAGTAGATATGAACAAATTCCCTCACATGCTTATTGGTGGAGATACTGGAACAGGAAAATCAAGAATACTTCTATTGATTCTATCTAACTTAATAAAATATTGAGGGTATATAGATTTACACTTACTCCAGATTCGTAAAAACGACTTGGGAGTATTTCAAGGTTGTGCACAAGTAAAAACATACTCAAAGACATTAGAAGAGGTTTTAAAAGCACTAGAGAGCATAGATAAGGAGTGCAGAAGAAGAGAAGAAAGATGATAGTTAATGTTGGTAGAAGTAGTGGTGTATTCTTAATTACTGCATTACAAAAGCCAACCTCACACAGTATACCAACGGATATAAAAGCTCAACTATGCACCAGGATTAGTTTAAAAATAGCAGATGGCCCAACAGCTAAAGTTATAGGATAGAGATATTCAAATCATAAATTTTATTACAGAGAATGCAGGAGCCACAATAAAACAAATACAAGAACTATTCTTTCCTAGTTATAGCATGGCAGCTAAAAGGCTTAAGATACTAGCAGATAACAAATACATTAAGGAATCTATTCATCCAACGTTAGGTAAAAAGGTTTATTATATAAAAAAATACCCTCTTTTCATACACTGGTTTTAACGGATATCTTAGTTGAACTTAAAGACCGAGTCACCTATATGAAAAGAGAGCATGAAATAAATAAAAAATTTATTGACTATATATTTATATTAAAAAACGGGCAAATTATAACCGTAGAAGTAGATATTTTTAATAGGACAAAAGAAGAAAAATTACTTAGTATTTATGAGGAATTAAGCAAAACAAATGCTCCCGTGACAATGCTAATTGTAAGCAAACATAAACGTCGTGTTGGGCGAGGAGAGAAGAAAAATAAAAATATTAAAAACATAAAAATAGAAGAAATTAAGGAAGTAATAAAGAAAATATAGTAAGTATCATGAAATAAACTAAAGATGAAACCTTAGTAATATACCCAACTAAATTAACTTTACCTATCCATATCGTTGGATAGGTTTTTTTATATACTTTTGGAGAGAACAGGAGGGCGTAAGCGTATGATGAAACGAACACACATGGCTATAGGTGTAGCTGCTACAATACCAATAATATTAAATAGTCCAATAGCAGCAATAGGAGTGTTAGCAGCTATTGTTCCGGATTGGGATTATCTTTTAGGAATAAAACATAGAACTTATACACACTCACTATTAGTATTAATTATAAGTAGTATCTCTATACTAATCTTAAATAAGTGGATAGCTATAGTATGGTTTATAAATTTTGTATTGCATCTAGTAGCAGATAGTTTTACTAAGATGGGAACACCATATTTATATCCATAGAGAAAGAGTTATTATGGATGTAAATTAATTAAGACTAGAGGTGCAGAAGATTATTTTAATAACAATAGCATAGAATTCTTAGATAAGTTATTTAAAGAGTTTGATCTAAGCATTAAAGAGTCATTAGATATTAAATTGTTAAAAGCTAATTGTTATGAAGAAACTGGTCAATATAAATTAGCAGAGGAATTATATTTAAACATACTTGATTTATCTTTAGAAAAAATAATTTGTATTATAATCTATCTATTAAATTATATAACTACTTTATCATTAAAAAGAATATGAAAATGTTTTTGATTTATTGAGGAAAGTGGAGATTAGTATAAAAAGAAAAATCATCATAAATAAAGATTCTGTAACTTTATTTTTTAAAGCTAGTCATGAATTAAAAAGTGATGAACTGTTTGAAAAAGGCCAAGGGGAATCCTTAGCCTTTCTTTTCGTGTATTGTATATGCTATAATACTATAGAAATTTAATAAATATATTGGATATTGGAGGAACATCAACAATGAGTAATAATGTAAAAAATATAAATAAATTAAACGAACCTAAAACCTTCTGGATTTGTACATGGGGTTGTCAAATGAATGAAGAAGACTCTGAAAAATTATCTGGTGGATTAAAACCATTAGGATATGTAAGAACTGACTCTAAAGAAGAGGCGGATATAATAATCTTTAATACATGTTGTGTTAGGGAAAATGCTGAGCAAAAGGTAGATGGAAACTTAGGGGCTTTAAAAAAACTAAAAAAAGAGAACCCTAATAAGGTTATTGCTGTTACAGGTTGCATGATGCAACAAGAGGGAATGGCAGACAAAATAATAGGTAAGTTTCCTTTTGTAGATATAATTATAGGAACTCATAATGCCTATAAGTTTACAGAATATCTTGGAAGAGCTTTAGGTGGAGAAAGACCTATAATAGAAATTTGGGATAAAGAAGCGGATATAATAGAAGGAGCTCCTATTGATAGAGCAAGTACTATAAAAGGCTTTGTTACAATAATGTATGGGTGTAACAATTTCTGTACTTATTGTATAGTTCCTCATGTAAGAGGACGTGAAAGAAGTAGAAACTCCGCTGAAATAATAAAGGAAATAGAGAGTATGGTTAAAGAGGGATATAAAGAAATTACTCTTCTTGGACAAAATGTTAACTCCTATGGTAAGGGACTAGAAGAAAATATTAATTTTGCGGAACTTTTAAGAAGAATTAATGAAATAGATGGTATTGAGAGAGTGAAATTTATGACTTCTCATCCAAAGGACTTAAGTGATGAAGTAATTGATGTAATTGCAGCTGGAGATAAGTTATGTGAATCTATTCATCTTCCAGTACAATCTGGATCATCAAGAATATTAAAAAAGATGAACAGACACTATACTAGAGAGCAGTATTTAGAATCAATTAGAAAAATTAAAGAAAGAATGCCTAATGTAGCATTAACTACGGATATAATTGTAGGATTCCCAGGAGAAACTGAGGAGGATTTTAAAGATACTTTAAGTCTAGTTAAAGAAGTTGAGTATGATTCTGCCTTTACATTCTTATATTCTAGAAGAGGTGGTACTCCTGCAGACTTAATGTTTGACCAAGTAGATGAAAAAGTTAAAAAAGATAGATTCAATAGATTAGTTGAAGTCGTTAATGAAATTTCTGCTAAGAAAAATAAGCTTTATGATGGAAAAATTGTTGAAGTTCTTGTAGAAGGTGAAAGTAAAAGTGATGATACAAAATTAACCGGAAGGACAAGAACAAGTAAATTAGTTAATTTTACTGGTAATAAAGAAAATATAGGTAAGTTAGTTAATGTTAGAATCACTAAAGCAAATTCTTTTTCATTAATAGGAGAAGAAGTATAAGAGCGACTTTGTCGCTTTTTTAAAATAATTATGAAGGAGAGATATATATGGCATTAACTCCAATGATGCAACAATATTTTCAAATTAAAGATAAATATAAAGAATGTATCTTATTTTTCAGACTAGGCGATTTCTATGAAATGTTCTTTGATGATGCTAAAGTTGCATCAAAGGA
This sequence comes from Clostridium sp. UBA5119, assembly GCF_002414285.1. Taxonomy (NCBI): domain Bacteria; kingdom Bacillati; phylum Bacillota; class Clostridia; order Eubacteriales; family Clostridiaceae; genus Clostridium; species Clostridium sp. UBA5119. The sequence goes on from NZ_DHYX01000038.1 coordinate 8,588, forward strand.
GTTAGAGTTAACACTAACGGGAAGAGATTGCGGTCTTGAAGAAAGAGCTCCTATGTGTGGGATTCCTTTTCATGCAGCTAAGAATTATATTGGAGCCTTAATATCAAAAGGGTTTAAGGTAGCTATTTGTGAGCAGGTAGAAGATCCAGCGGTTGCTAAAGGAATTGTAAAGCGTGATGTAGTAAAAATTTATACCCCAGGAACTTACACAGAAGCTTCCTATTTAGATGAGAGTAAAAATAGCTATACAGCTAGTTTATATGTGAAGGAAAATCACATTGCATTGGCCTTTTGTGATGTGTCTACAGGGGATTTCTATACTACTGAATTTAAATATAATATTAATGTACTTATAGATGAATTATATAAATTTAATCCTCGAGAGATAATTATTACAGAAAGCTTTAACCAAGAGATTATTGATGAAATTATAAGTAGAACATCCTTTTATATATCCCACTTCCAAGATAATAATTTTAATATGGAAGAAGAAGATCTTAAAGAACAGTTCTTGAACATAGAAATAGATAAATTATCAGAAATAGTAATTAAAACTTGTAATGGATTAATTAGATATATAAAAGAAACTCAAAAGGTTTCCTTGACTCATATAAACCATATAGAGATATATGATATCTGCACTTATATGACCATAGATGTTAACTCAAGAAGAAACCTTGAACTGGTGGAGAATATCAGAGATAAAGGAAAAACAGGAACTCTTTTATGGGTTATAGATAAAACCAATACATCTATGGGTGGAAGAAGAATTAGAAAGTGGTTAGAAGAGCCTCTAATTATTAAGAAAGATATTTTAAATAGACAAGATGCTATTGAAGAGTTTACTAAGGATATAATCTTAATGGAAGATTTAAAGGAAGCGTTAAACAGCATTTATGATATTGAGAGATTAGTTGGTAAAATAAGCTCTACTGCAATAAATGCCAAAGAGCTTATATCATTAAAACATTCCATTGCTAAAGTTCCAAGGATTAAAGAACTTATTTCTAATCTTACAAGTCCTTTAATGAAGGATGTTTATTCTAACTTAGATGAGCTAAGAGATATTTGGACTTTTCTCGAAAGCTCTATTATGGATGAACCTTCTTTGTCTGTTAAGGAAGGTAATATTATTAAAACGGGTTATAATTCATTAGTAGATGAATTAAGAGAAAGTAAAACTAATGGAAAGCTTTGGCTTGCAAATTTAGAAAGTGAAGAGAGAATAACTACCGGTATAAAATCCCTTAAGATTTCTTATAATAAGGTTTTTGGATATTATATAGAAGTTACAAAATCTAATCTTTCCTCAGTGCCAGAAGGAAGATATATTAGAAAACAAACTTTGTCAAATGCTGAAAGATATATAACTCCTGAGCTTAAGGAGATGGAAGATAAAATCTTAGGAGCAGAAGAGAAATTAATTGCTCTTGAATATTCTATATTTACAGAGATTAGAGAAAAATTAGAAGAAAATATAGACAGGATGAAAAATACAGCTAAGCTTATATCTGAAATTGACTGTATATGGGCTTTGGCTATGGTTGCTAGAGAACATAACTATGTGAAGCCTGTAATTAATACTGAGGGAATAATAGAAATTCAAGAGGGTAGGCACCCAGTTGTAGAAGTTATTACAAAGGCAAATAGCTTTATATCTAATGATACTACCTTAGACCTTGAAGATAATAGACTTATGTTAATTACTGGGCCTAATATGGCTGGTAAGTCTACATATATGAGACAGGTAGCTTTAATTACGTTATTAGCTCAAATGGGAAGTTTTGTTCCTGCTAAAGAAGCAAATGTTTCTATTTGTGATAAAATATTTACTAGAATAGGAGCTTCTGATGACTTGGCTGGTGGTAAGAGTACCTTCATGGTAGAAATGTGGGAAGTATCAAATATTCTTAATAATGCTACCAATAAGAGTTTGGTTCTTCTTGATGAAGTTGGTAGAGGTACTAGTACCTACGATGGACTTAGTATTGCATGGGCAGTTATAGAGTATATATGTAAAAATTCAAATATTAAATGCAAAACCCTATTTGCCACACATTATCATGAGTTAACTAAGCTAGAGGGAGAAATTCTAGGAGTAAAAAATTACTCTATTTCAGCAAAAAAAGTAGATAATAATATTATATTCTTACGTAAAATTATAAAGGGTGGAGCAGATGAATCTTATGGTATAGAGGTTGCTAAGCTTGCTGGATTACCTGCAGCAGTAATTTCTAGAGCAAGAGAAATTTTAGAAACTTTAGAAGATGGAACTTCAAAAGATATAATCAAAGAAGAAGCGAAAACTGTAATTCCATCTACAGATAAATTGAAAAAAACGGAAAAAGAAATTTGCTTAACTCAGCAAATAGCTTTTGAAGATGTAGCGATGCAAAACCTAATTGACGAAATTAAATCTATAGATGTACTTAATCTTACACCTATGGATGGATTTAATAAATTATACGATATTATTAAAAAAGCTAAGAATATATAGATAAAATAATTATTTAAGGTGGGTGTATTATGAGAAGAATCAATTTATTATCTGAAAACACTGCCAATAAAATTGCAGCAGGAGAGGTTGTTGAAAGAGCTAGTTCTGTTGTTAAGGAATTAGTGGAAAACAGCCTTGATGCTGACAGTAAAAACATAACTATTGAAATAGAAGAGAGTGGCAATAAGCTTATAAGAATCACAGATGATGGACGTGGTATTCATCCTGAAGATATAAAAATAGCTTTTTTACCTCATGGTACAAGTAAGATAAGTTCCATGGAAGATATTTACGACATTCAATCCTTTGGATTTCGTGGAGAAGCTCTTGCTAGTATAGCGGCTGTTTCAAAGGTAAGACTAAAATCAAGGATGGAAACTTTTGATTATGGTAGAGAGATTTATATTGAAGGTGGAAAAGTAATCTATGAGAAAGACGTAGGTTGCAATTTAGGAACGGAAATTGAAGTTAAGGATTTATTCTTCAATACTCCAGGGAGGCAAAAGTTTTTAAAATCACCTCAAAGAGAGAAATCTATAATAAATGACTTGGTATTAAAGCTAGCTCTAGGAAATTATAAGACTTCTATAACCTTAATTAATGATGGCAAACAAACCCTTAGAACCTTTAGTGAAGATGAACTAGATAAAACCCTTAGAATTTTATATGGAAAAGAAGTATATGAAAATGTAATACCAATAGAAAACCATAGCGATATTTTATCTGTATATGGATATATTGGAAAAGAGAGTATTAGTAGAGGTAGTAGAAATAGACAAAGCATTTTTGTAAATAAGAGACTTATAAAAAGTTCTTTAATAACTGCTGCGGTAGAGAATGCATTTAAATCCTTTATTATGGTAAATAAATTTCCTTTCTTCGTTATACACATTGATATATTTCCGGAATTTATAGATCCTAATGTACATCCAACTAAAAATGAAGTTAAGTTTTTAGAGGAAAGAGTTTTATTTAAAACCATATTTGATGGGGTTCATAGTGCATTAAAAGAAAGCTTAAAGAAGAGTTTTATAATACCAGAAGAAATAGAGGATTTGCCTATAGTTCAAGAGGATAAACTACATAAAAGTTATACTTCTTTAGAACCTAGTCAAATTGGATATTTAAAAGATAATCACTATACTAATGAAGATAATAATTTAAATTATAATAAGACTTTGATTTTTAATAACGAAGTAAATTATAATGACAAACCTTCTTATATAAGAGAAATTCCTATTGAAAATCAATTTGAACCTAAAGAAGCTAATATATATTCTAATAAGGAAATATCAAGGATTCCTAAAATTCCACCAATTAAGCTTATAGGTCAGTGTTTTAATAGTTATATAATTGGTGAATATTTAGATGAATTGTATTTAATTGACCAGCATGCTGCTCATGAGAAGATATTATTTGAAAAGTATAGAAAAAATATAGGTAATTTCAATGTGGTAAGTCAGATTTTAGCTGTACCTACAATCATTCCATTAACCTTTAATGAATATGCTATTTATAAAGATAATGAAGAAATTTTCTCAAATGCAGGATTTGTGGTTGAAAGTTTTGGCGAAAATGACGTGTTAGTTAGAGAGGTTCCAGTATTTTTGGGGAAACCTCATATAAACAATTTGTTTCATGATATGATAGAAAATATAAAATCCATGGGCAGTGGTTTAACCATAGATATAAAATATGATAAAATAGCTTCTCTTGCTTGTAAGGCAGCTGTAAAAGCTAATGATAAATTATCAGATGTAGAGATTTTATCCCTCCTTGAAGAGTTAAGGTATATAGATGAACCATTTACATGTCCACATGGTAGACCTACTATAATTAAATATTCATTAAAGGAAATAGAAAAAAGTTTTAAAAGAATTTAGTATGAAGGGATTAAAGCAATGAAAGATTTATTTATATTAGCAGGACCTACTGGTATTGGCAAAACAAAGATTTCAATTCATATTGCCAAAGAACTTAATGGGGAAATAATATCTGCTGATTCTATGCAGATATATAAGAAGATGGATATTGGATCTGCTAAGATATCCAAAGAAGAGATGAATGGTGTGAAGCATCATCTCATTGATTTTTTAGATCCTAGTGAAAACTTCAGTGTGGCAGAGTTTAGTTCTTTGGCAAAGGAAACCATTGAAGAAATAAGCAGTGAAAATAAGCTTCCCATGCTGGTAGGTGGCACTGGGCTTTATATTAATTCTCTTATTTATAATTATAGTTTTGCTGAAACTAATAAAGATGAAGCTTATCGCAAAGAACTAGAACAGTTAGCCTTAGAAAATGGAGTAGAATATGTTCATGAGCTGTTAAAAGCCGTTGATGAAGTGAGTTATAACAAGTTATATCCCAATGATCTTAAAAGGGTAATTAGAGCTTTAGAGGTTTATAAGGTAACAGGAATTCCTATATCTGAAGCAGCTAAAAATGATGAGATTTTTGATATACCTTACAAAGTTTATTATTATGTATTAAATATGAATAGAGATAAGCTTTATGAAAGAATTAATCATCGTGTTGACTTAATGTTAGACGCTGGTCTTCTAGAAGAAGTAATAAGGTTAGAAAAAGAAGGATATACCACAGATATGCAATCTATGAAGGGAATAGGTTATAAAGAGCTATTACAACATCTTCATGGTGAAGTTTCTAAAGAGAAGGCTATAGAAAATATAAAGCAATTTAGTAGAAATTATGCAAAACGTCAGCTTACTTGGTTTAGAAAAGATCCAAGGGTTAAGTGGATAGACAAGGATGATTTTTCTAATGATGAGGATGTAGCAAAATTTATTATTAATGATTATAAAGAGAAAAAATATAAAGACTAAGTTAATTTTAAATATTGTATAAGATATATAGATAGCTATAAATATTAAGGAATTATTTGCTTAATATTTATAGCTATGTTAGTATTAGAATGTTATTTTATGTTTAAGGAGCGATTTTTTTATGATAGAAAAAACTAAAGAGTTTTTAATAAATAACTTTAAAATAAATGAAGAAGTTTTTAAAGTATCAGAAGAAGCTTTAAAGGATATTCAAGAGCAATTTTCTATGATGGATGATATTCGAGAATATAATCAATTAAAAGTTCTTAGTGCCTTGCAAGCTGAAAGAGTTAGTGATATGCATTTTACTAATTCTAGTGGATATGGTTATGGTGATGTTGGTAGAGATACTTTAGATAAGGTTTTCGCTAGAGTATTTAATACAGAAGCAGCCCTAGTTAGGCCACACTTTGTAAATGGAACTCATGCTATTGGATGTGCTTTATTTGGCAACCTACGACCAGGAGATACAATGCTGAGTATATGTGGTTCACCTTATGATACCTTACATAACATTATAGGAATAACTAAGGATGTAAATATAGGCTCTTTAAAGGAATATGGGGTAAACTATAAGCAATTAGAGTTGACAAGTGCAGGTAAAGTTAATATTGAAGAGGTTGAAAAGACTTTAAAAGAAAACCATAGCATAAAACTTGTACATATTCAAAGATCTACAGGATATGGGTGGAGAAATGCACTGTTAGTAGAGGAAATCGGTGAAATAATAAAGTCAATTAAAGAAATCAAACCAGAAGTAATTTGCTTTGTTGATAACTGTTATGGCGAATTTATAGATACTATAGAGCCAACAGATGTAGGAGCTGATCTTATAGCTGGTTCTTTAATAAAAAATATTGGTGGAGGAATTGCTCCAACAGGTGGTTACATAGCAGGTAAAGAAGCCTATGTAACTCAAGCAGCATATAGATTGACCATTCCAGGTATAGGCGGAGAGTGTGGTTCTACCTTTGGTGTAATGAGAAGTTTATATCAAGGATTATTTTTNNATGGAAGCTGTAAAGACAGCTATATTCTGTTCAAGGGTAATGGAACTTTTAGGTTTTGAGGTACTCCCAAAATATGATACTAAGAGAAGTGATATCATACAAGCTATTAAATTTAATGATAAAGATAAATTAATTCAGTTTTGCAAGGGTATTCAAGCGGGTTCTCCAATAGATTCATTTGTAGAATGTGAACCTTGGGCTATGCCTGGTTATGAAGATGAAGTAATTATGGCTGCGGGTGCATTTATACAAGGTTCTTCCATTGAACTTTCTGCTGACGCTCCAATAAGAGAGCCATATATAGCATATCTTCAAGGTGGATTGACCTTTGATCATGGAAAAGTTGGAGTTTTAATGGCTATATCTAGAATATTATCTTAATTAGGAGTTAAATTAATAGATATATAATAAATTTATTTTATTATATAAAAAATATTAAGAAGCTATAATAGCTTCTTAATATTTTCTATAGATTCCTGATAGTTTACCTAAGATTTTGCAATCGTCAACAATTATTGGCTCCATGGTGGAGTTTTCTGGTTGTAGTCTAATATGCCCATCTTCTTTAAAAAAAGTTTTTATAGTGGCTTCATTTTCTATTAGAGCAACTACGATATCTCCGTTAGATGCAATAGAAGTTTTTTCTATTATAGCTAAGTCTTTATCATGGATTCCAGCTTCTATCATACTGTCACCTTGAACTTTAAGTATAAATAATTCATTTGTACTGTTTACAAAGTCAAGGGGGATAGTTAGATAATCTTCTATACTTTCTTGGGCAAGTATAGGAATTCCAGCTGTAACTTTACCTATAATAGGAATATTAATCATTTCTTTTTTATTATGAGGTTCTTGCAGTAATTCTATTGCCCTTGGTTTAGTTGGGTCACGTCTTATTAAGCCTTTTTTCTCAAGTCTAGTAAGATGACCATGAACCGTAGATGTTGAACTTAAATTTACAGCTTCACAAATTTCTCTTACTGAAGGGGGATATCCTTTAGTATTAACTTGATTTCTAATAAACTCATAAATTTCTGATTGTTTACCACTTTTAATTTCAATCATGAAAACACCTCTCAATCTAGATAATTATACCATAAGAAATAAAGAATATCAAACCTTTGTTCTCATAAAGGAAAATTATTGTAGTAAATTTAAATAAAAACTGGAGATGAAAAAATGGAAAATTTTTTAGAATTAAATATAAATGCGGAAATAATAAAGGTATTGGAGGAATTAAAAATAACAAAGCCAACTCTAATACAAGAATTATCAATTCCTAAAATATCAGAAAATATGGATGTGATAATGCAAAGTGAAACAGGCAGTGGTAAAACCTTGGCTTATTTGCTACCACTAATTGAGAGAATTGATTATAAAAAAAGAGAAAATCAATTTATAGTCTTAGTTCCTACCCATGAATTAGCCCTTCAAGTAAATGAAGTTTTAAGTACTTTGGGAGATAAATCTTCTTTGAATATAAAGTCTACGGTTATCATGGGGGATGTAAATATAAAAAGACAGGTTGAAAAACTAAAGGAAAAACCTCAATTTGTAATAGGGTCTCCAGGAAGAATACTAGAGCTAATAAAAATGAAAAAAATAAGTGCTCATACAGTTAAAACTATAGTAATTGATGAGTGTGATAAACTTTTAGACAAAAATAATTTAAATATAGTTAAGGATGTTATAAAAACTACACTTAGAGATAGACAATTAGTAATGACTTCTGCCACTTTAACAGAGGAAGCTTTAAGTATAGGGGAAAGCTTAATGAAATCCCCTAAAATCATAAAGTGTAATGATGATTCAACTATAAATCCTAACATAAACAATTTATATATAGTTTGTGATAGGAGGGATAAGATACTTATTCTTAGAAAATTAATGGCAAGTATAAATCCTAGAAAAGCTATTGCCTTTATTAATAAAAGTGATGAAATAGAAATATTAACTACTAAGCTAAAATACCATGGACTAAAGGTGGATGGAATACATGGTAGTTTTGTTAAAAATCAAAGACAAAAAACCATGTTAGACTTTAAATCAGAGCGTATAAACCTTTTGGTATCTTCAGACTTATCTGCAAGGGGATTAGATATAGAGGACGTTACTCATATATTCAATGTAGACTTACCAGAAGATATAAATACTTATGTGCATAGAAGTGGTAGAACAGCTCGTGGAGATAAAAGCGGTACTGTTATATCTATTATTTCACCTAAGGAGATAGCGCAATTGAAAGCTTATAGTAAAAAACTGAATTTTAATCTTACTGAGAAGACTATATCTCACGGAAATATTGAAGATGTAGCTGTTGTGGTTAAAAACTATAAGAAGAGTAATGCACCTTCAGATAAAAGGTCAAAACCATCTGAGAAATCATCAAAACCTAGGAAGAATACTGCTAAAAAAGACAAAAGAGATAAAAGATAGGTATAAGGATAATATAAAGTATATCTTATGCATATAATCTAATAGAGTTCTATCTAGGGAGGAATTATGTCTAGACATTTTACAAATGCAATTTACTTAAGTGATGAAGTGGAGAACATTATAAGGAGTTCTAAATTCCTAGGAAAGGGCAATAATGGAGTGGTATATAGAATCAATAATGAGAGAATTATAAAAATATTTAATGATAAAAAAGTTTGCGAAACAGAGTATATAATTCTTAAATCATCTATGCATCATCCATCCTTTCCTAAGGTTTTTGACTATGGAGATTTTTTTATTGTAAGAGAGTTTGTAGATGGGATAAGACTTGATAAGTATCTAAATCATAACCCTCTAAATCAGAAACTAGTAAGAAGCTTAGTAGATTTAATAAATGATTTTAAAGAACTTGGTTATAAAAAGTTAGATATACGTTGCAAGGATCTTTATGTACAAGAGGACTTTTCTATCAAAGTTATAGATCCAAAGGATAACTTTGATAGAGTGATGCCTTTTCCACGGCATCTGATGAGA